>WJJR01000365.1 GCA_014729565.1 Candidatus Zixiibacteriota bacterium
GATTCCTATCGCCATGGTCGCGAACGCCGAAATACAATCTCGCGCACAGTTCACTTGCAGTCGTGATGACGTTGCGACTCTGAATGATTTTGGGTGGAAGCTGTGTCACAAATGCGGTGTACGTCTTGGAGGGAAGGGGTCAATTGTCCAGCGTGATATTGATCACTTGGTGACACATTTCATGAACTTCCTTTCGCCGTCCAACATGTTTGTCGTTCCACTGAGTCTTGCGGGACTTGGGGAATTACCGTTTATGGTGGAAGCGATTGAGCACCAGCCCCATGGTCTATGAGGCCCTCCACGATTTGTAACACCAATCGGGCTATGATTAAGAGTCAAGGATCCTTTCTACGTGGGCAATAGGGAGAGTCCACAGCCGAAGCCGCCCCAAAGACACTGGATCCCCGCTTGCGCATGGCGGCCGCTGACGCGGTCGCCATGCTTGCGGGGATGACATTGAGCAGTGTTTGCGTAAGCCTTTGTTTTATAACAGCTTGCGGTCAGGCGCACCTCTCGTGGTCTGTTGATTGGGGCTTACCCACCCCCCACAATCCCAATTGATTTCCGCCAAATCTTTTGTACCTTAGCCCTTTGCGTCGAATCCGCCCCGGCGGATCGGCGCTGTTTTAACGTATGTTGTCGAAGGCATCCCGTGTGGATGGCCTTGAGGGTGAAGTAGCATGTTTTCGAATCTAAGCGACAGACTCGACGGTGTCTTTAAGACGCTTCGAGGCCATGGTAAGATTACCGAGGCCAACGTCAAAGATGCGCTCAAGCAGGTGCGTCGCGCCCTGCTCGAGGCGGACGTCAACTACAAGGTCGTCAAGTCGTTCCTCGAAGACGTGCAGACCGAGAGCATGGGCGACAAGGTCCTGCAATCGGTCACCCCCGGCCAGCAGATGATCAAGATCATCTACGACAAGATGGTCGATCTGCTCGGCGGCCAGCACCGTCCGGTGCGCTTCGCCAAATCGCCGCAGCCGACCATCTGGATGGTCGTTGGCTTGCAGGGATCGGGGAAGACGACAACGTGCGGCAAATTGGCGCTGCATTTCAAGAAAGCCGGACGCAATCCGCACATGATCGCCGCCGACCTGCAACGTCCCGCCGCGATCGAACAGCTCAAGACACTCGGTCAACAAGTCGGTGTCGATGTGCACACCGGCACCGGCAATCCGGTTGACGTGGCAATCAACGGCGTGAAAACCGCGACCGACGCCGGCGCCGACCTGATCATCCTCGACACCGCCGGACGGTTGCATATCGACGATCAGTTGATGGGCGAAGTCTCGTCGGTCAAAGAGAAGGTCGAGCCAACCGAAACGATTTTTGTCGCCGATGCGCTCACCGGCCAGGACGCGGTGACATCGGCGTCATCATTCGCCGAACGTGTCGGCATCGACGGTGTCATCTTCACCAAGATCGATGGTGACGCGCGCGGTGGCGCGGCCCTCTCGGTTGTCAAAGCGACCGGCGTGCCGATCCTATTTGTCGGGACGGGGGAGAAGCTTGACGGACTTGAGCCGTTCCATCCCGACCGTATGGTCTCGCGCATTCTGGGAATGGGCGATGTGGTCTCGCTGGTTGAAAAGGCACAAGAGAACTTCGATGAGGAAAATGCCGCCGCGCTCGAAGACAAACTGCGCAAAGCCCAGTTCGATTTCGAAGATTTCTATGAGCAGTTGCAGCAGTTGAAAAAGATGGGACCGCTCGAATCGGTTCTGGGTATGATCCCCGGTGTCGGCAAGCAGTTAAAGGGGATGCAGGTTGACGAGCGCGCCCAAGGCCGAATGGAAGCGATGATCCTCTCAATGACACCGTACGAACGGCGCCATCCGGAGGTGCTCAACGGTTCGCGACGCATGCGCATCGCTAAGGGAAGCGGCAACACGATCCAGGATGTCAACCGTCTGCTCAAGCAGTTTCAGATGATGAAGAAGATGATCAAACAGATGAGCAAGGGCGGCATGAAGGGCATGCCGAAGATGCAGTTTCCGTTTTGATGGGGGTTTTGTAGTGCAGGCGCCTCGCCTGCACAGAGCGGCCGAGGCGGCCGCTCCACGAAGAACGGCGAGTACAACGAATTCAATTTGTTGATGTCACAGGTCACTTTAGGGAGGTAGTACATTGTCCGTTAAGATTCGTCTGCGCCGCATGGGCAAGAAGAAACAGCCGATGTACCGCTTTGTGGCGACCGATTCGCGCATGCCGCGCGATGGCCGGTTCCTCGAAGTGCTCGGCTGGTACCGTCCGCTCGAACGTCCGGCAAAAGTGAAAGTCGACGTCGAGCGTACACTCGACTGGTTGCGCAAAGGCGCGACCCCGTCGGATACGGTCAACACGCTCTTTCACCAGTGCGGCATGACGCAGATTTGGGAAAAGGCCCAAAAGGGCGAAGACACCACGGGGATGGAGATCAAAGATGCCATCACCGAGCGCCCGCACAAAGCGAAGAAGAAAGAGCGGGCCAAGATGATCGCCCAGGAAGAAGCCGACAAGAAGGCAGCCGAGGACGCCAAGAAGGCGGCCGAGGACGCCAAAAAGGCTGAAGAAGCCAAGGCCGCCGAAGCAGAAAAGCCGGCCGAGGGCGGTGACGAGGCGGCCGAAGCGCCCGCCGAGGAGAAATCTGAGTCGTAAGGCCGGACCCACACCCGGGACCGCACGATCATGAACGACCGCGTCGCGTTAGGACGCATCGGCAAGGCCCACGGGGTCAAAGGGGCGTTTCGCCTCTGGCCGTACGCCGACAACCGGGAACGCTTCGAGGACCTCGACGAAGTGACCCTGACGGCGCGCAACCGTTCGATGACCGTGCACATCACCGGCGTGCGATCCGGCAAAGGCTTTGTGCTGATTGAAACCGAGGAGTTCGAATCACCCGAAGACATCCGTCCCTGGATCAACGGTGAACTGGTCATCGACGAGTCCGAACGGGTCACGCTGCCCGACGGGCAGTACTTCCACGATCAAATCATCGGCTTACGGGTGCAGACAACCGAAGGAGAGGACGTCGGAGAGATTATCGAGATCATTGAGAATGCGGGCAACGACGTTTATGTCTGCCGTCACAATGATCACGAGTTCATGATTCCGGCGGTTGCGGAGTTCATCACCAACATCGACATCGCATCGGGCGTCATGACCATTGCACCGATTCCCGGAATGATCGATGAGGAGTGACACAGCAGGTTGAGTACGATGCGGATTGACATTATCAC
>WJJR01000366.1 GCA_014729565.1 Candidatus Zixiibacteriota bacterium
CACGGCCGGGGATGACAGCAATGGGTGTAGGCCGTCGCGAAGCGCGGCCGGGGATGACATTAAAATCTGATTCGGTGTTCATCCGCAGAGGACAGCGCCGCCGTTGACGTTGATGACCTCCCCGGTAATGAACGAGGCCCAGTCGGAGGCTAAGAAGACGATCGCTCCGGCCAGCTCATCGGGGTGGGCGGCGCGACGCATCGGGATGAGCGATACGTAGCCGGGGCCCTCGGGTGAGCGTAACGCATCGGCCGACATGTCGGTGTCGACCCAGCCGGGAGCGACACAATTGACGCGGATCTTCTCGTTGACCAGCTCGGTGGCGAGCGACTTGGTAAACGCAATCACCGCACCTTTGGTCGACGCATAATGCGAATGATAGGCCTCGCCACGCTGGCCGGCAGTCGATGAGATATTGAGGATCGAGCCACCCTGCTTACTCAAAAAGGGGGTCGCCGCGCGGGCGCAGTAGAACATGCTCTTCAAATTGGTGTCGATCATTTCGGCGAGTTCATCGTCGGTAATGGTCGTGATCGCTGCTTCTCTCCAGATGCCGGCATTGTTGACCAGAACGTCGATGCGTCCGAAATCGGCGGCGACCTCATCGATCATCGTGTTGACGGCCTGCTCCCTGGCGACGTCGGCCTGATACGAGCGGACGTTGACATGGAACTGCTTCAACTCCTCCATCAACGACTCGACCGCCTCGCGATTGTGGCGGTAGTTGAGCGCGACGTTGGCGTTGTGCTCAGCGAACAGCATCGCGGCTGACCGTCCGATGCCACGCGACGCGCCGGTGATGAGGACGACCTTGTCGGTGAAGTCGATTTTCATGGTTCGTAAACCTTTCAGACAAAGCGATTGAATCGCAACGGCGTTCCGGCAATATACGCGGCTTACCGGGGAATGTGTTTCCCGGTTTTGACAGGGAGGTTCGACCCCACCTGGCGTCCGCTAGTGCGGCCCACGGAGGTAATTCATACTATCATCCCCGACCGCTCTTCACGATAGCGAAAAGCGTGATCGGGGATCCCGTGTCTTGGGGTGTGTCGGGTGGGTGGAAACCGTTGAAACGGTTTTTGGGGGAGAATGGCGGTCGCAACCACCCGGCTGAAGCCGGGTGTTAGGAGGCATGAAGTCCGCTTAGGCGGACTTCGCGTTCTTTGACTCCGCTCTTCAGAGCGGTGGTTGGCGGGAGTGAACACACTTTCCGTAACCGTTTTAACGGTTGCAGCGGAGCGGAGTACCGAGCTGGGATTCGGTTACGACTCACCCTAAAGGGCTCGGTGCTCCCTATCTTGGTACTCGGTACTATGGCTGCTGATTGGATCTATAGCATCATCGTGTTCCAGCAGATGCTGGCGTCGGGGACGTTCCTGGCGGGGAAGTGGGCGCTGATGGACTTTCCGCCCCTGACGTTGGCGTTTATCCGGTTCTCGATTGCTGCCCTTGGGTTGTATGGGATTCATCGGGTCTGGCCGAATCGTCGGCCGATCGAGAAGGCCGACCGGGGACGGTTCGCACTGCTCGGCGTGCTGGCGGTGCTGATCAATCAGGGGTTCTTCCTCTATGGCCTGAAGTTCACCACACCGACTCATGCCGCCCTGCTCTATGGCACTACCCCGGTATTCGTCTATCTGATCGCTGTCGGTATCGCGCAGGAGCGGGGGTCGTGGCTGAAGCTGGTCGGGGTGTTGATCACGTTTGGTGGTGTGGTTGTCGTGGTCACGCGGGAGGGCACACTCGGCTTTGCCGGGAAGACCTGGCTGGGCGATCTGCTGATCCTGCTCGCGGTGATTGCCTGGGCATTCTACACCGTGCTGGGCAAACCGATGGTGCGCAAATACGGTGCGGTGCATGCGACGGCGATGGCGATGATCACCGGGACGATTCTCTACATCCCGATCGGGTTGATGACGTTACCCGGCTTCGACATCGGTGCGACGACGACGCGCGGGTGGCTGTCATTATTCTATATTGCGATCGGGACCTCGGTGCTGGCGTACACCATCTGGTTCTGGGCGCTGGGGAAGCTGGAGGCGACGAAGGTCGCTGTCTTCAACAACTTGCAGCCGGTGATGACGGCCCTGCTGTCGTTCTGGCTGATGGATGAGCGGCTTGGCGTGCAATTGATTGCGGGCGGGGTGTTGGTTATACTGGGCGTCATCCTCACTGAACGGGGATGAGTATTCCGAGCGACGCCTAACGCGGAGGGGACACGTTTATGGATAAGGTCATTGCCCACATCGATGCGAATAAGGAACGGTATCAAAAGGAACTATTCGAGTTGCTGCGGATTCCCTCGATTTCGGCCGATCCGGATCGCGCCGGTGACATTCGCAAAGCTGCCGAATGGACGCGCGACAAACTGACCGCAATGGGGTGTGAAGCGCGACTCGAAGAGACGGGCGGGCATCCGGTTGTCTACGGGGAGTGGCTGAAAGCCGAAGGCAAGCCGACGGTGTTGTTTTATGGCCATTATGATGTGCAGCCCCCCGATCCGCTCGATCTGTGGGAGACGCCGCCGTTTGAGCCGACTGTGCGCGGGGACAATGTCTTCGCACGAGGTTCGGCCGATGACAAGGGACAGTTCCTCGCCAATGTGCTCGGTATTGAAGCGTTCATGCAGGCCGACGGTGGCCCGCCGTGCAATGTGAAGTTTATCATCGAAGGTGAAGAGGAAGTCACGTCGCACAATCTTGAAAAATGGGTGGGCGCGCACACCGATCTGCTCAAGTGCGATCACATCGTGATCTCCGATTCGGCGCAGTTTGCGCGCGGGTATCCGGCGATCTGTTATGGGTTGCGCGGTATCTGTTACATGGAAGTGTTCCTCAAAGGGCCGGCGATGGATCTGCACTCGGGTGAGTTCGGCGGCGCGGTGACGAATCCCTGCAATGCACTGGCCCGGATCATTGCGCAACTCCACGATCCCGAAACCGGCAAGATCACGATCCCCGGGATATATGATGATGTGGTCGAGCTGACCAAAGAAGAACGCGAGGAGTTCGCCAAGCTCCCGTTCGATGAACCGGGGTACAAAAAGCATCTCGGTGTCGATGCGCTTCCGGGCGAACAGGGGTTTTCGGTTTTGGAACGTGTCTGGACGCGTCCGACCTGCGATGTCAACGGCATCACTGGGGGATACACCGGCAAAGGCGCAAAGACGGTGATTGCATCGGAAGCGTCGGCAAAGATCTCGATGCGTCTGGTGCCGAATCAGGATCCCGATAAGATTCAGCAGGCATTTGAAGATTACATTCGGACGTTGTGCCCGCCCGGAGTGACGGTGCGATTTGAAAACCACGGCAAAGCCAAGCCGGCGCTGGTGCCGACCGATTCACCGGCGTTGTCGATCGCACGCAATGCACTGGAAAAGGGATTCGGCAACAAGACCGTGCTGATGCGCGGCGGCGGATCGATTCCGGTGGTGGAGACATTTCAGGATAAGCTCGGTGTCGGATCGTTGTTAGTTGGCTACGGTTTGCCCGACGACAACCTGCATTCGCCGAATGAGAAGTTCTCGTTGGAGGATTACCACCGCGGGATCAAGACGGCGGCGTATCTGGTGGATGAATTGGCGAAGGCGTCGTAGGAATGGTTTTGGCCAGAATTGTGTTCAAGAGAATCCTGACGCCGCGTAGGCGCGGCTCTTAGCCGCACCGGTCCGGCTGAGAGCCGGACCTACGCGATCCGCGACCTACGCGATCCGCGACGTACGCGATACAGATGTGTGTTCATTATGATTATCGAAAAGATCACCGTCAGTCCGATCCAGGAGAACTGCTACATTGTCGGGGATGAAGAGTCCCATGCGGGGGTAATCATCGATCCCGGTGCGGAGGCATCGCGCATTCTTGAAAAGGTTGAGCATCTCGGGCTGACGATCGAAAAGATTGTCAATACGCACGGGCACGTCGATCACATCTCAGCCGCTGAAGAGGTGAAGGCAGCGCTCGAGGTAAAGCTGCACATGCACCCCGGCGACGAGATGTACCTGCCAAACATCGAAGAGACCGCACAGATGTTTGGCATCTCGGGGGCGCGCAATCCGACGCTCGATGTCTTTCTCACAGATGGTGACCGGATCGACGTCGGCGGATTTACGATTGAAGTCATCCATGCGCCGGGGCATACACCAGGATCGTGTGTGTTGAAGGTCGGCGATGATGTGTTCTGCGGTGATCTGGTCTTTTCCGGGTCGATCGGGCGGACCGATCTGCCGGGGGGCGACTACAACACGATCATCGATTCGCTGGAACGGGTGATCCTGCCGATGGGTGATGACGTGCGGTTGCATCCGGGGCATGGCCCGTCGACGACGGTGGCAGTCGAGCGGCGCTTCAATCCCTTCCTGCAGGGTCTCCGGCCGCAAGAAAATCGGTCGGGACCGATGTGAGACTGTATAAGTCTTTGATGATTGTCGGGGTTTCACATACAGTTACTAGATATTGTGGTTCGTGAACGCTTAGATACAATCCGTGGGGGTGTCGTGTCAGGATTGACACGAGGCCTCGATGTGAATGGTGAGGTCTTTTCGAGTTGTTCTGGTTGGGTTCGTTTACATATATAGCCCCCGGCTATTCCGAGACCGCGGCCGTCCAGAAAAGTACTGGGATACATAGGAATAGCTGGAACATCTGCTCTGACCGGCTGTTAGCGGAAGTGGAGCAGATGGGAGGCCGCCAGCGAGGCTCCCATGGGTGATCGCTCGACATTCGAGAGCCAGGTGTCACCGCTCCTGGATTCGTTGTATCGCACCGCGTTGCGAATGACGAAGAACAGCGACGACGCTGAGGATTTGGTGCAGGAAACATGTCTCAAAGCCTACCGGTATTTCGATCGATTCGAAGAGGGCTCGAACCTGCGGGCCTGGATGTTCAAGATCCTCACAAATCTGTTTATCAACCGGTATCGCAAAAAGACCAAGGAGCCGACCGCGGTCGAGTACGACGAGGGCGGCGATTTTTACCTGTACAATCAGATGGTCGAATCGGGCGCGGTCTCCGAGAATGTGGGGCCGGAGAAAGATCTCTTCGACCGGATGCTCGGCGCCGACGTGCAGGAAGCCATTGATGAATTGCCGGAGGATTTCCGGATTGTGGTGGTGATGGCGTTTATTGAAGGATTGTCCTACGAGGAGATTGCCGAGGCATTGGACGTGCCGATGGGCACGGTGAAGTCGCGGCTGCATCGTGGGCGAAAGATGTTACAGAAATCGTTGTTTCACTATGCACGCAAAGCAGGAGTGATACCGCCGTCGTCATGAGTCCTGTTGTGGCCGAAAAAAGCGGCCACCGACGCGACGGCACCGGAAACATTGCGATTGGTTTCAGGTTTACATCTGATCAGAACACTTGAGGTGGACCCGTGCCCTTGTTAACCCGCGTACGAGGCACGGTGCTTGTGGCCGCCGGTCGTAGGTGTATCGAACGCGGCTTAACGGAAACGGGCAGACCGCCCTGAGTGAGTGGATGTACGGAGAAGGATTGATCAGACATGAGCGAGCATCTTGACGCACTGGACTGCCAAGCGGCGTTGGCCAAACTGTACGAGTACATTGACGGGGAGTTGACCGAAACCGACCGCGAGTTGGTGCGTCAGCACCTGGAGATGTGCCGTCCCTGCCTGACCCAGTACGAATACGAAGAGTTGTTTCACGAGTACGTGAAGCGCCGGGCCCCGCGTCCGACGGCCAGCGATTCTTTCAAGGCGCGGTTGTCGCAGCGATTGCAGGACGAAGCCAACGCGATGACGTTTTCCGGTTCGTCCGGACGCGAATCCAGGCGTCAGTCGTTCCCCCGGTTTGCCCTGGCGGCATCGATCATGCTGCTGATTACCGTGGGGGCCTGGTGGATGACGCAAAACGCCGGTCCGCGCTCGTGCGATTGGACCAAGCTCGCCATGATTCATGAGCATAGCGAATCGGTCGGGTCGCCGCTGGTGACCGCATCGACACGCAGCACCATCGAAGCGGTGCGCATGATTGCCCGCGAACTCCAGTTGCAGTCGACCTTTGTGCCGCGCTCGGTGCCGAGTGAATTGGTGACGCATGAAGCACGCGTGATGCCGTGGAAACGTCACCCGATCGGACAAGTCGGATGGCGATGTCCCTCGTCGGGCAATGACGTGTCGTTTTTCATCTCGCACGAGTCGTGCATGCCGATGACCGATGAACCGCTGAGTGTCATTGACGGCCGGAGTTACCGCATGGCCACGATCAACGGATACCGTGCGATTTGCTGGAGAGAAGACGCCGGATATGTCTGCGCGATCATGGCCGAGCAGGGATTCGACACGATGATCGCCTGGGCGGAACAGATGCGTGATCCGCGCGCGTCGTTCTAGTCGTTCTAATCGAGCGCCAATGACGAAACCACGAACGGTGATTCAGACACGTATAAAAATCGGCTGCGCCCTGATTCTGGGTGCGGCCCTTTTTGTATTCGGCGCCGGCTGTGGCAGCGAGTCCGCCACCGGGCCACAGCGAGCACTGGAGATCATCTCGCCGCATCAGTCGGATGGTGACCGGCTGGTTTGGGATCCGAACGAAGAGCAGGTATTGTTTCTGGGTGCGCGTGCCACGGGTGATGAATCGTCGCTTGACGATTTGCGCTGGCAGCAAGAGGGCTGGCAAGTGGATGATCGGGAGTGGACCGGCCGTTCGTTGCGTGTCCCGGTCGAGACACCGGGATGTGGTTACGGCGGGCAGGAGTTCACTATCACGGCATACTGGCCCGATGGCTCACAGGCCGCGTCCGTGACGGTGTGGATGGCGAAGTACATTTGTGACGGTTCGCCGTGGTTAGAAGGATCCGGCAGCTAGCGTAACTCATAGACAATTAAAGAGATATGA
>WJJR01000367.1 GCA_014729565.1 Candidatus Zixiibacteriota bacterium
AGCGATTGTCAGAAGTATTTTCCGTTAGCAGAAGCCCCCGTTCAGTCGTCAAGCCTCCCCTGTCATCCCCGCGCAAGCGGGGATCCATTTTGAACCCAGCCACGCGCGGAGAATGGATTCCCGCTTGCGCGGGAATGACAACAAGTTATAGCAAGAATTAGAACTCCGTTCCGGTTTTCGGAAACGTAGCATGGCCAGTTCGACTCCGCTCACTGCAAGCGTCTCGGCCAAGCGGCACGGGCACTTCGGTTGACTCAGTGTAAACGAGGCGCCCGTGCAACGTCGTTGTTCAATCGGAAATCATTTCTGACTATCGCTCCAAGAGCCGCATCGACGCGCTGCAGAATTGGGTATTTCACCACGCTCTTCCGGTGTAAGACGCGATCCGTATAAATCTGAACCGCACTCGGCTGTCCGCCACGGCTGATCGGATTACCGCAACGCCTCCCCTCCCCGTCTAAGTCGTTGTGAATAGTTGAGAAACGATTTGCTGCACCCCTCAAAGACGGGTCGAGTGGGCCGATATAGTAGGAGAAGCGGCCATGTATGCCGAGTGGCCGGTTGTGAGCGACTATGAGCCTGACCGACACCTCACGCATCGTGCTGGAGCGCGTTGATCTCTTCAACGGCTTGAGCCGCGATGACTTAGAGGCGATCAACAGCTACCTCGAACGGCGCAGCATGCCCGATGGCGGCGTGCTCTTCGAAGAGGGCGAGGTCGGCGATTGCCTCTATGTCGTGCGTCGCGGCACGGTCCGCATCCTGAAGAATCTCGATGGCTCGCTGGCCGAGTTGGCACGGCGCGGAGAAGGTGAAATGATCGGTGAAATGGCGCTGATCGACTCCTCGCCCCGGTTTGCTACCGCCACGTGTGATCCCGGAACCGAGTTGTTTGTCCTGTCGCAGAGCAAATTCTTCGAGGTGCTGAAACGGCACCCGGAGATCGCCGCGCGCATTCTCAAAGTCCTGGCGGCGCGCATTCGCGAGACCGACAACGCGCACTTATACCGATTGGAAACGAAAAACCGCGACTTGGAGAACGCCCGTGGACGGCTGGAGCAACTGCTGCAACAGTTACGGAAATCCAATGACCATCTCGAAGCCGCGTTGGCGTACCGGGATCGTGTCCTGGCCGTCTCACCCTATCCGGCGATCGTCACCGACCAGCACAACCAGATTCGTCTGATCAACCCGGCCGCGATGCGTCTGTTTGGCCAGACCATGTCGAGCGATTTGTGGACGTGGATCACCCCGGCCCACCCGATCGATCTGCAGAAGATCGAAACCGCTCTGTCCCACAACTCCATGTGGAAAGGCGAAATCGAAGTCCTGAACGAGCAGCACAAACCCTTGATCTGCAAACTGGTGGCCGCACCGGTGGCCGAGACCGGCGACGGCGAGGCAACACGGCTGTGGATGTTCGAAGATCTCACCGAAATGCGCTTTCTCGAACAGCAGGCGATGCAACGTGAGCAACTGGCGGTCAAAGGCGAAATGGCGGCCGAAATCGCCCATGAGCTGAACAACTTCCTGGCGGTGTTGTCCGGAAACGCGGAATTGCTGTCGATGCAACTCGGCGAGGACCTGCCCGAGTCGGTGAAAAAGCGCGTCGACGGGATGGGCAAATCGATCGAACGCATTCGGATGTTTACCGACAACCTTCTCAACTCGCGGCATCCGAGCGGCGAACGCGTGAGCATCAATCTGAATGACTTTCTGGAGAACCAGATTGCGTTTCTCAAGCCGCAGAAACGCATCAAGAGAATCGTTATCGAAACGAGTTGGGGAGACGATCTGCCCGAACTGAACTGCGACCCGTCTGCCATTCAGCAGATCTTTTACAACCTGATGCTCAATTCGGCCGACGCACTGAAGGAATCGGGAACGGACGCGAACACAGTCTATGTCCAAACAGCGTTCATGAAAGAAGCCAATGCGATTGCCCTGACCGTGGCGGATAACGGCCCCGGAATACCCGGCCACCTGCAGCGCTCGTTGTTTAAAGAACGTGTCTCATCCAAACCCAGTGGTCACGGCTTCGGTCTGCTGACGATCGCACGACTGGTCGAAGAGCATGGCGGATCGGTGCGCGCCGGCAGCCGTCCCGGAGGCGGCGCCGAGTTCACTGTCGTTCTCCCCGTGGAGCAACCCCAGGAATAGGCGAACCGTTGTGGATTTGATGTGGTTTCTCATGCTGGCGCATCTGGTCGGAGACTACGCCCTGCAGACCGACCGGATGGCCGCCCAGAAGGGGACATCGCTGCGGCACCTCACCGCCCACATTGCGGTCTATGTCGGAACACTATTCGTCACGCTGTGGATCTTCAGCTCCGTCACGAATCTCTTCTCCTTCTGGTCGGTGGCGACACTCGCTGCGCTCGCCGTGATCTTTGTGATTCACTGGGTGCAGGATTACTCGAAGTCACGCTTCTTCAATGGCTCCAAGCAGGCGTACTACATCGATCAGGCAGTTCACATTCTCCAATTGTTCTTGTTGCGGTGGTGGCTCATATGACGACCGTCGACCGCCGTGCCCTGGCCTGGCTGCCTGCTTCGGTTGCTGCGGACAACACCTTGACGCATCGCCATCGCAGCGGTGTCGTGATGTTTGCCGACGTCTCCGGTTTCACGGCCCTGACTGAACACTTGCGGCGAACACAGGGCAAACGCGGCATCGAACAGTTGACACAACGGCTCAACACGATCTTCACCGACATGGTCCAGTCGGTGCATCGCTGTCACGGCGAGGTACTGAAATTCGGTGGCGATGCATTGTTGATTGCGTTCGAATCAACGACCGCGCTGCACGATGCGATTACGTGTACGTCGCTGCTGCACGCATGCGTCCGTCGCCACAGCCCGCGGGCCCGCTCGGTGCAGCTTGGTCTGCATGTCGGGATGGCCCATGGTGAGTGGCATGAGCGGATTGTCGGAGTTCGGGGGCAGCGTTGCGAGCATATCATCTATGGCGATGCGGTGCGCCGGGCCATTGATGAAGCAGATGCCGCGTCTGATGGTCAGACACTGCTGCATGCATCTGCCAAAACGATTGATGAGCTGATGGCAGATGAGAAACCACAGCGGTTGTCGAAGAATCGCTATTCCGTTCCGCTGCGACGTACGAAAGCGTCCGATACGGACCTCGGCAATCAGGCATCCGACATATCCAAAACTGATCTGCCGTGGGATTTCGTTCCACTGGCGCTGCGTGACATTCTAAGAACCCCGGCCATTGATCCATTGGCATTCGGAGAACATCGCCGTGTGTCCACCGTGTTTGTCTTCTGGCAAGCGCCGCCGTCGGCGTTCCATTCGGATTCGTTCTGGAAGAATCTATTCGACGTAGTGCACACATGCAGTCTGGAACACAACGGTCTCTGGGCACGCAGCGATCCCGCCGGCCCCTATCACAAACTGCTGATACTGTTCGGAACACCGCGTTCGTCGGACGACGATACCGACCGGGCGATGGCGTTTGCGGCGTCGTTGAGGGACGGGTTGTCACGTATTGCGGATCGTGTACGCGGATTTCACTTTGGCATTGGAGTCGTTGCACAGACCGTCTTTAGTGGATTTGTCGGAGCGCCGGATCGGTTTGAATTCACGGCGATGGGGGATGGTGTCAATCTCGCAGCGCGGTTGGCTGCGAAGGCGGGGCAACACGGGATTCTCATCGATGACGGGACGCGCACAAGCTGTCCTGCGTGGACCTGCGCACCACAAGGATCGTTAAGCCTCAAAGGTGTCACCGATCCGGTACCGGTTTTCACTCCCGCCGAACGGGTGGCCAATCACCCGGAGACGATGATTCACGATGATGTCGTCGAACATCCGCAAGCGTTCGACGAGGCGGTTCGATTCTGGCAATCGCACGACAGCGAACCACTCATCATCGCGTCCGAACCGGAAGCCGATGTCCATCGCTTTGTTCTGCAAGTGATGAATCAGGTGTCCCCGCCCGGTGGTGTCAACCGACACGTGACCTTCGCACCACAAGATGCACAGCAGCCCCATGCCGGTCTACGACGATTGTTACAGACGCTGTGTGAAGCCAACTCGAGCGGCGAACTTCAACCGCACGACGTGTGTCACCGCAGTCACCATGATGTCACCACCTGGTCGGTCGTCCTGGGGAATGAAGCCAAACTGCAGCGTCACTTGGCCACACGGGGCGTCGACTTGTGGACGATGGAGGTCGTCGAGGCACTGACCCGGTTGCCGCAGGTTACGGCGCTGGCTCAACGGCAGGCGGTGCTCATGCTGGAGTCGGTCCATCATTTGTCGAGCATCGATTCCCAGATCATCGAATCGTTCTGGAAGCGAATCGCTCCCACGATGCGTGTCATGGTATCGCGCGAAGTCCGGCCAGCGAACGCTCAGTCATCGGCCATCCACTTGGGACCCGTGACGAAAGATGAGATGCGATCCGTGTTGGCTGCGTCCGTGGCAGACGAAGCGGTGTCCAGCCGGTTGTTGGACGTCTTGCAGGTCAAGTCACATGGGTTTGCGCGTCTGGCGCGGTTGTTTCTCAATGATCTGATTCAACGGGGACACCTGCAACCACCCGGCAGTGGAAACGCCACCTGGCGCCTGGGCGATCTATCGAGTGTCGAGCTACCCGACTCCCTTCGGGCGCATTACATCCAGCAGCTTGATCGTCTGCCCCATGCCGAAAAGACGGTAGCGCGGATCGTCAGCGTCCTCGGTGATGGCAGTCCGCCAGCCGCGGTTCAGTGTGTCGCCGACCACCAGAATGGTCAATGCGACATCGACAACACGCTGCGATCGTTGCAGCGGCAAGACCTGATCGCCATCGATGCCGGTCCGGAACCATCCATTCGGTTTGCGACTCCAATGTGCCGTCAGGCGGCTTACGAGACGATGTCGTTTTCGGAACGGGAAGCGCTGCACGAATTGGCGGCACGGTTCTGGCGCAATCGCGGTGCACGCAACGCATCGATCACCGGACGCCATCTGTTTTTTGCGCGACGGTTCGACGATGCGCTTCCGCTTCTGACGCAGGCGGCCGAGCGCTCATGTCGTCTGTGGCTCCTCGAAGAAGCGCAGGTCCTCTATCGGTATTGTGTGCTGGCGGCAAGCGGCAAAGGCGATACCGATACGGCACGCGTGGTTCCCCCGGTCTCCAAACAGGTGATCCACGCACACGAAGAGATCATCGCCGCGTTCGCGGACATTCTGCGCGAGCGGGGATTGTACCGCGAGTCCGGATTCCTGTTCGGACGGTTGGCGCGTCCGGACACCAATCTACCGCGCGCGGACCGGCTGCGCTACCGACTGGCACACGCTCGGGTCGATTGGTTGGCGGGTCATTATGCGCGCTGCGAACGCACGATCAACAGGATCATGCGGGGTGCCAGAGGCGCCTCACACGATGCGCTCATCAGTGAAGCGACGGTGTTGTTGGCCGAAGTGATGCGCCGCACCGGACGATTGACACGCGCCGACCGGTTGCTGAAGCGCGCGTCGAAACGGTTGCAGAAATCGTCTGATGAGAAGCTGCGTGCGGACGCTCTGAATACGCACGGTTTGGTTAGTTGGGCGCTCGGTCGCATCGATGAGGCCCGGCAGCATTTCCAGGCGGCACTCGCACTGATGCGGTCGCAACGCAATGCCGCCCGGCGCGGCCAATTGGCCAACAACCTGGGTATTCTCTTTGAAGAGACGGGGCAATTGTCCAAAGCGGAGTCGTATTACGACCGGGCGTTCCGGACTTTCGACCGCATCGGACACCGGCGCAATCGGGCGTATTGCCTCGGCAACTTATCGAACCTGTACCGGCACGCGGCGCGGTATGAGCAGGCACGTGCGGCGTATGAAGAGACAGAGTTTGAGCTGAGGACGATCGGTGAGCAACACGCAGCGGCGTACACGATTGGCAATTTGGGCGATCTGGCGCGCGATTTCGGCGATTGGCTGCGTGCCCGCACGCTGTATGAACAGACCCTGGAGTACGCGCAATCGTCGAAAGACATTGAACTGCGAGCCGAGTGTTATGCGCGTCTGGCCGAATTCGACATCGTCAACGGTTCGCTCGATGCCGCGCGGAGTCTTTTGGACCGTGCGGGACGTGACGCCGAGGCGGTCGGCTCGCGTGAGTTCCGCCTGCGGGTGGAATGCCTGCGAGGCGATGTGGCCATTCGACGAGGCCAGTTCGATGATGCCTGTCGCCAATACCGTCATGCATTGGACACAGCCGAGCAGTCCGGACTCGTGCTATACCGCTTGATTGCGACGGTCGGGCTGGCCCGCAGCCACATGGAACTCGGGGGTGTCACCGAAGCGCTGCAGTCGGCGTGTTCGGCGGCGAGTCTCGCCAAACGCAGCCGGTACCGGTGGCTGGAATTGAACGCACTCGTCACCGCAGCAGAAGCGGATTGCTCTCAACAGAATTATGCGACTCGCAAACGTCGTGTCGACTGTTTGCACCGAGCCGACATGGTGCGCAATGACATTCGTGGATCGATCGGTGATGAGGCGGTACGCACTACATTTGACTCGTTGCCAGTAGTGAAACGGTTGTCGCGGTTGATTGGGGAACGTCATCATATGGCCGACCGCGAATTCGTGTAGATAGATTCTCTCCGTCAGCAATCTCTCAGATTGAAGCCGCGTAGCGGCGACACAACGTAGCGCCGGGCGTCAGCCCGGTGACTTCTTGACGAGTGTGCTCACCAGTGGGGCCCATCCCTCACATTTGCAGGAAAACCACCACTCTTTTTGCAGTCTCAACGCACCGCTGTGCAATCCAAAACCTCCTGTGCAACATTTGGACACCGCCCAAGTTGCTTGCCGGCCATGAGTTTCGCCGAGGCGACCGCTGACCGCTGTATTTTGGTCGCGCATTTGCCATAGGTCTATGTGCCGGTACAGAACAGAATCAACCGGCCCAGAACTGGAGCCCTATCACTGCCCAGATAGACCCCGAGACCCATAGTGCAATCCTCCTACAACCCCGGGTCGCCGCCCTCGGCCCGGGGTTCCTCCCTATTCAGGCAGAAAGTCATGGACAGATCATCGGTGAACGATGACACTGAATCGTTGTCCTTTTCGGTGAGGTGGATGCCGATAGACAGAGAGACACGAGCGGGGAGAGGCACGTTTACGGCATGGATCAGTTTCCCGAAACACAGGATTCACCGAACATCGATGATCCGGGAGCACCGGAGCCGCCTGGTCGACGGAAGATTCCGTGGGACGGGGGCCGTGCCATCCTCTATTTCATCTTCATCGCACTGTTCTCATTACTTCTGGGTGTATTGCTTTACGGACCACTGGGATTCTATGGGTCAATCGTCACGTCCGAGATCATCGGTTTCGGACTGATTCCCTATATCCTGAGTCGATTCTTCGATACCGGCTGGGAGTGGTGGACGCGTGGGGCGAACGCCGGCGGACCGTTCTGGGCCTGGGCCGCCATCGGCATTGTCTCGTTCTCCATCGCGCAAAGCAATCTTCCGGTGCTGATCGACCGTGTCTACCCGATCCCCGAAGGACAACTGGTGATGTTCGAACAATACCTGACCGCCGGTTCGCCGTTGGGATTGGTCGGTATCATTCTGGTGGCCGCGGTGGTGCCGGCGATCTGCGAGGAGTTGAGCTTTCGCGGTTTGATTTTGACCGGGTTGCAGCGCTCGTATGGATCGATTGCGGCGGTGATCTGGAGTGGCTTTCTGTTCGCCCTCCTGCACCTCAATCCCTGGACATTCATCGGGCTGTGGTCATTGGGCTGCTTTTTGGGTTACATCACCATTCGGCTGGGCTCGGTGTGGCCGGCGATTCTGCTGCATCTGATCAACAATGGCTTCGCGTTGACGTTCTTCTATGTCCAGGGGAAAGCCGCCTGGGAGGAACGTCCGGAGTTCATTCCGTGGTATGTAACCGTTGTCGCCGGTGTCGCCCTCTTGCTGGCCATCTGGCGCATCCACAAGATCACGGGGGCTTTTCAAGAGCAAGAGATAGCGGAAGTCTGATCGGGGGTGAAAGGCTATATTGACCCCGCCAGGAACCCCAATGGCTGTCACATCAATCACTTAGTGCCAGCCGCGCCGGCGATTAATTGACATTTCACGCAGCAAACCGCGGCGGGCTTCGTATCTTGTTCCATTGGTTAACACCGTACGGTGAGTAGTAAGACAGGATTCTGTCATGGATACATTACACGCAGCCGATCAGACCATAACCCGGCCGGAGACGCGCGAGCGAATCGAGGCGATCGATACGGCGATTCGTCCCGAGGGCAAGACCGACGCCGAGATCCTTGTCGCGGCCTCGCATGCGCTTCATTCGACGCTCTACCTGAGCGAGCTGTACCATGTGGTCCTGCGGATCCTGTTGCGGGTGACTCAGGCACAGGCGGCGGTGCTGTTGATTCAGCGGCCGCGCACCCACCATCCGGTCGTCTTCAAGATCGCCAGCACGGCAGACCCGGTGGCCCGTGATCTGCCGATCGAGGTGGGTCGTACCTACCTCGATCAACTGAAAGAAAAGCGAGAGCACACCGACGACTCCTTTGCCACCCCCGAACAGGTGAGCGAAGCATTGTCAGAGGCCTTGGGCGATGCGATTTCCCAGGTTCATTGGGTACGACTGGCGCCCAAGGGGCGGTTCCTTGGTGTCATCGGGATCGTTCCGTTGGCCGGTGGATTCGGTGACCGGACTGCCTCGCTTCTGGAGCCACTGGCGGTACAGGCCTCGGTGGCGCTCGACAACGCGATGTTGTTCCGGCGTGCCGAACGCGAATCGCTGCAAAATCAGTTGCTGCTCGACGCCAGCCATCTGCTCTTGTCGTCGTTGAATCTCGACGAGATTCTCGATGCGATCATGAACACCTTGCAGCGTGTGGTTCCGTACAATGCGGCCGGGATCTTCCTCGTCAACGATCAGGGCGAAACCGAACGCATCGTGGACCGCGGGTATGATCGGTCGGCCCGGCCCATTCTCGATCAGAAGGCGAATGTCGGTCTGGTCGGATGGGTGGCATCGACGGGTAAGTCGTTGATCATCGACGACGCGCGGGCGGACTCGCGGTACGTCGTCGCGCGTGCGGAAACGCAGTCGGAAATGGTGGTGCCAATTCTGGCCGGCGATCATCTCGTGGGTGTCTTCAATCTCGAACGCGATGTCCGGGATGGGTTCTTTGAAGTCGATTTGGATTTGGTGCAGGCGCTGGCGCAACACGCCGGGGTGGCGATTGAGCGCGCCAAAATGCACGAATCCGAGATGGAGCGGCGGCGCATTAAAGGCGAACTGGAAGTCGCCCGCAGCATCCAGATGCGTTTCCAACCCGACCAAAATCCGGTCATCGAAGGGTACGACATTGCCGGCGTCAATATCCCGTCCGAGGAAGTCGGCGGCGACTACTACGATTTCATTCGGATCGTTGAGGGACAACTCGGTATCGCCATCGCCGACAGCTCCGGTAAGGGGATTCCGGCGGCATTGATCATGGCGGCCTTCCGCGCGTCGTTGATCGCCGAGATCCGAAACAACTACTCCCTGCACGTTATTATGCAGAAGGTGAACGATCTCCTCTGTGAAGGGAACGAAGTCAGCCGGTTTGTGACCACGATCTACGGTGTGCTCGATGCCAAGAGCCGCGTCTTCACCTATTCGAACGCCGGGCACAATCCGGGTATTCTGCTGCATCCCAACGGCAACGTTGTATTGCTGAATGCCCTTGGGACCGCCCTCGGATTGTTTCCCAAGACCGAATACGAAGAGCGCGTGATCGGACTGACGGCCGGTGATTTATTGTTTCTCTATACCGACGGTGTCACCGACGTGGTTGGCAAGAACGGAGACGAATTTGAAATCGACCGCTTGATCGGCGTACTGAAAGAGCATGCGGGGTTGAGTGTTCAGGACGTTCTGCGCAACGTCCGCAACGATGTCATGGAGTACGCCGACCCAAATGAGCAGGTCGATGATTTCACCATGGTGGCGATTAAGGTCTTATGACATTGCTGAAGACACAGGACATGGAGCCAATGCCGGCGCCGGTCATGGATCGTGATGATCCCTTGCTCGCCGCGGTGGCCGCCTATTTCAATGAATACGGTTGGCCCGCACGGCGCAGCCGTGTCCTGGTGGCGTTGTCCGGTGGGATGGACTCGGTTTCGCTCTTGGGGATCTTGCACGTATTGGCGCCCGAGCACGAGTGGCGGTTGGGTGCCGCGCATGTCAATTACCATTTGCGCGGCGACGATTCCGACGGTGATGAATCGTTCTGCCGTGAATGGTGTGAACGGCTCGCGATTCCGCTACACGTGCATCACGCGCATCATCCCACGGATCGGTCGGTGAATGTCCAGGAGTGGGCACGCCACGAACGATATGCGCTCTTCGACCGGCTGATGGAATTCGAAGGTTATGATCGGGTCGCGATCGGTCATACACGCGATGATCGCGCCGAATCGGTTGCGGCAGCGGTGATTGAAGCGCGTGGGACTTTCGCACTCTCAGGTATCCCGCCGATTCGGGATCGGGTCATCAGGCCACTGATCGGGGTGACGCGTGGCGATGTTCAGGGATTCGTGGCCCGAAACGATCTGACGTATCGTGAGGATGCGTCAAATGCATCGCTGAATTACCTGCGGAACCGGATTCGTCACGAACACCTGCCTCACTGGGCCGAGTCTAATCCCTCGATCCGGCAGGGGCTGGCCCGTCTCAGTGGGCAGCTCTGGCGGCAGGAGACCTATCTCTTCCATGAGGCGGAGCGGATCATCAGGGAGGCGACGATTGACAGCGGCGACCGGTACTTGTCCCTCAACGCGGGTACACTGAGTCCGGCCGATCCCGCCCTCGATCCATTCCTGCTGCGTGTCATGCTCCGTTCAGCCGGCGTTTCGGTGATTCCAACGTCTGATACGGTGGAGCGGTTTACGGAGCTACGGTTGGAGCGTCCTTCCGGACAGGTCGAGCAGGGCGACCTCGTAATCGAGCGGTCGCAGGGTGTCATTACTGTGTCGGGTCGATCCGATACACAACATGTTATGGCCTATACGGTTACAGTGCAGCCCGGCGAGACGGTCGAGATGGGACCGCTGTCGATTACCGCGACAGTCGGCCCCACCCGGACCGCTGCAGAATGCGATGACCGGTCTGAGGCGATGCTCGATTGGAACTGTCTGCACCTGCCACTGGTAATCAGGGGATGGCAACGCGGCGACCGATATCAACCGATTGGGATGAGCGGCCACAAGACCCTGGCCGATCTGTTTGCCGATCGCGGGGTGCCGCGTGGCGAGCGGTCATCGGCACTGGTTCTGACCGACTCTTTGGGCGTGATCTGGCCGATTGGGCATCCGATCGCCGACCGCGCCAAACTCACCCCGGAGACCGAATCTGTCCTTCACGTGAAAGTGAGCCGACAATGACCGATCCGACCGGCACTCAGGTGTCTGCGGAGACGCCCCATCGCTCTCCGGATATGCGGGTGCTGATCACCGCAGAGCAGATCGCTGACCGGGTGTCGGCAATGGCGCGTGACATCGACCGCGACTTTGCCGACGAGACCCCGGTTCTGATCGGCCTGCTCAAGGGCAGTTTTGTATTCATGGCAGACCTGTGCCGGGCCATGAGTGTCCCACATCACATCGATTTTATGGCCATTGCGGCCTATGGTGGGGGGACCGCCCCGTCAGGCGCAGTTCGACTTTTGAAGGATTTGAGCGTAAACATTACCGGTAGGTCGGTGATCATTGTCGAGGACATAATTGATTCAGGCCTCACCTTGGCGTATATCCGACGTCTGCTGCTCGCCCGGCAGCCGAAGCGCCTGGCGATTGCGACGCTGCTGGATAAGAAAAGCCGACGGCAAACGGAGTTGCCGATCGAGTATGTGGGATTTGAGATAGGGGCTGGATTTGTAGTAGGTTACGGACTGGACTTGGCTGAGCGGTATCGCCACCTGCCCCACATCGCTGAGCTGGATGTGTCCGGTCCGGAAAAGGAGACGACTCCGAGTGACTAATCTGTTTCGTACACCACCGCCTAATGATCCGCGCCAGCAGAAGAACCGTCCGCCCGACGGCGGCGGCGATCCGGGCGGTAAGCCGCCGTTTATGTGGAAGCGCTCGTCGCGCACGCTGATCTTCTGGATCGTCCTCATCACCCTGTCGGCGATCCTGATCAACTATTACAACTTCGGCCGTGAGTCGAATGTCGAAGTGACCTATACCGAGTTTATCGAACAGCTCGAAGGCGGCAACGTCAATGAGGTGACCATCAAGAACAAGCGCGTCGAGG
Organism: Candidatus Zixiibacteriota bacterium; assembly: GCA_014729565.1. Taxonomy (GTDB): domain Bacteria; phylum Zixibacteria; class MSB-5A5; order WJJR01; family WJJR01; genus WJJR01. The sequence goes on from WJJR01000367.1 coordinate 12,271, forward strand.
GTGAGTTCGACGTCGAGATCCTGAAGGCGGTGAACGGACGCAGCGAGAAGTTCAAGAACTTCTGGATGCTGTTGCCGATGGAAGACCCGGCGCCCTTTGTCGAGCGTGTTGAAAGCCACGATGTCCCGATTTCGGCCAAGGAAGAAGGGGTCAACTGGACCAACCTCCTGCTCGGGTTTGCTCCGTGGATTCTGATCCTGGTGTTCTTCTGGATCTTCATGTTCCGCCAGATGCAGTCGGGACCGAAAGGAATCTTCTCGTTTGGTAAGAGCCGTGCCAAGCTGGTTGCGGAAGACAAGCCGAAAATCACCTTCCGCGATGTCGCGGGCAACGAGGAGGCCAAAGAAGAACTCGAGGAAATCATCGAATTCCTGAAAGATCCTGCCCGATTCCAGAAGCTCGGCGGTAAGATTCCGAAGGGTGTCTTGCTGTTGGGTCCCCCGGGGACCGGGAAGACACTGTTGGCGCGTGCTGTTGCCGGTGAGGCCGGCGTTCCGTTCTTCTCGATGTCGGGTTCGGATTTCGTGGAGATGTTTGTCGGTGTCGGTGCGTCGCGAGTTCGCGATCTGTTTGAACAGGGGAAGCGCTCGGCCCCGTGTATCATCTTTGTTGATGAGTTGGATGCGGTGGGGCGGCATCGTGGCGCCGGATTGGGCGGTGGTCACGATGAACGCGAGCAGACGCTGAATCAGCTCCTGGTTGAAATGGATGGTTTCGAGTCTAATGAAGGAGTCATTTTGCTCGCGGCGACCAACCGTCCCGATGTACTCGATCCGGCGCTGCTGCGTCCCGGACGGTTCGACCGGCAGGTTGTTGTCGATGCGCCCGATGTGCGCGGTCGCGAAGGGATCCTCAAGGTGCATACGCGCAAGATTCCCGTCGACGATAAGGTCGATCTTCAGGTGCTCGCCCGCGGCACACCCGGTCTGTCGGGCGCCGATATCGCGAATCTGGTCAATGAAGCCGCGCTGCTGGCGGCACGTCGTGACCACTCGAAGGTCACCATGACCGACTTTGAGGACGCCAAAGACAAAGTTATGATGGGCGCCGAGCGTCGCTCGATGGTGATCAGTGAAGACGAAAAGGAAACGACTGCCTACCATGAGGCCGGTCACGCGCTGGTCGGCAAACTGATTCCGGGTGCCGATCCGGTGCATAAGGTGACCATTGTCCCGCGTGGAATGGCGCTGGGCGTTACGCACTTCCTGC
>WJJR01000007.1 GCA_014729565.1 Candidatus Zixiibacteriota bacterium
CCGGTGGGCAGGTCCGCACACGACCAACACTCTCCGTGTGGGCACCGCCGCCCAACTCCAGGGCATAATAGTAGGTGGTCGAGGCGGCCAGTCCGGTCATTGACAAATCGACCACTCTATTATTCTCCGCGAGGAACGCCGTATCCGGCGATGAGTACATCGGAACACTGAACAATGAATCCTGATCAACCATCAGTCGTGCCACTAATCCCTCACTGAGCAGTTTGGCTTTGACACGGAATGACGATGCCGTGACCGTGCCGGACCACATAAACTGAATCTGTGACGTGTCCGCCTCCAGGCGAGCATCCCAGGCAAGGTCACTGCTCGAGGGAGATGTCTGATGCGCTTCGACGGCGAGAACATTTGTCCCCGTACTTAAAAGTCCCACATGCTCAGTCAGGTCGACCAGCTCATAAGTGCCGCTCTCGTGGCTGGAGGCGAATGTGGTGTACTCGATCGTTTCCGTGGGCATCGATCGACGGGCCACTTCGCTCCCGTTGAGATACACCACACAGCCGTCGTCGTAATTGGCAAACAGATGCAACTGCGTGATGCTGCCCGGATCGAATCCAACCGTAAACGAATGGCGGAAGTAGGTCGTCCGATACTTGTCACTCGGATTGGGTCCGTACGGGACTATCGTGTTGATGTAAGTCTCGCCAAAGCCCAGGATTCCGGCACCGGAATCCCAAGTCGCATCGTCGTAGCCGGTGGCACGCCATTCGGTGCCAAGATCGGTTCCCGATGCCTCGTACGACCATGTCGATTGCTCGTCCACCAGCGTCAATTGAATCTGCTGAGCTAGGTTTCGGGAGGGGACAAGTGCAATGACGGCAATGCTCACTGACACGATGACCCGCATTGGGCTGGAGAACCAACGCATATTGTTCTCAGTTCAGGCGTGAACCTACCTGCAAGTTACATCAGCAGTATACGTCCCGGTTATGGACGTGACAACGGGTTACTGGGTTGCCCTGACATGCAGGAGCCTGCAGGGTCGGGGGATACTAAGGCGGCCTTTTCAACATGTTTCTCTGCGATCGCCAATAGAGTGTCAGATGTTTTCCACATCCGTTGAGAGCGGTTGCAGAGTGAACGATGGACACATAGCTTCCCGATTCGAGCAATCTCCATACGTTGCAGATTTGTCTGAATAGCCCTATGCGCGCCTACCGCTCAACGATTCTTCGTCTCTGCTTTGCGCTGCTTCTGCTCTATGGGTTTCTGGTCTCTATTGGGCTGATCGGACACGGGTTCAAGCTGTTCGGCAAGGGGTTCGCTGATGCGCTGCTGCAGACCACCGCCGATCCCCTCGTCAGCCTGTTCATCGGCATCCTGGCCACCGCGCTGGTCCAGTCCTCCTCGACGACAACGTCGATCATTGTCGGGCTCGTTGGGGGAGGAGGGTTGACGGTCAACGCGGCTGTGCCGATGATGATGGGCGCCAACATCGGTACCACCATCACCAATACCATCGTCTCAGTGGGACATATGGGACGCCCGCACGAGTTTAAACGAGCTTTCTCCGCGTCGGTCGTCCACGATTTTTTCAACATCATCGCTGTCCTGATCCTCTTTCCACTCAATGAATTGACCGGTGGGTTGACATGGCTCGCGTACGAAACCGAAGCACTAGTGGAAGGAGCGGGTGGACTGGAATTCGTCTCACCGGTAAAAATGATCACCAAATGGGCCGTCGGCTGGATTGCGAGCCTCTGTGGAGAGCATCCGTGGATTATCCTCATTGTCGGTGTTGTGATCCTCTTTGCCTCGTTAACCTTCATGGTTCGCCAACTCAGACAGGTTGTGCTAGGTCCGCTGGAAGGTCTGTTTAGTCGCACGGTATTCAAAACAGCGCCACGGGCATTGCTGTTGGGTTTGCTGGTCACTGTTGGCGTCCAATCGTCCTCGGTGGCAACGTCGGTCATCGTGCCGCTCGTCGCGGCCGGTCTGTTGACCGTGACACAGGTGTTTCCGTATACGCTCGGCTCGAATATCGGCACGACGGTGACGGCGATGCTGGCGTCATTGGCGATCGGTAACGACGTGGCCATCACGATTGCGCTGGTGCACTTGTGGTTCAACATCGTCGGGATTGTCGTGATCTGGCCCATTCGGCGGTTGCCAATCTTTCTGGCCAACCTCATGTCGGAATGGACCACCAGGAATCGGTTGATACCGATTATCTATATCGTATGTGTCTTCTTTGCGCTTCCTTTGGTTGTATATTGGATGCGGTAGACCGGCAAGGGGGTCAACTCGTATGTTCAAACGAATCCGTGAATTCCTGCGTGGCGAGTCACTGCTCGATGAATCGTACAATGAGACCCTCGACGTTCTGGGTACCCTCCAGGGCATGGTGACCGAAAGCATCGGTTCGTTGCGACAGACCGATACGACGATGCCGGATGATCGTGTCTTCGAATTGGACCGGCAGATCAACAAGTACCAGCGTCGCACACGCCGCCGTATTCTGACTCACGTGTCGGTCAGTCCATCGACCGATATCAACGCCTCGCTCGTGCTTGCCTCAATCATCATTGATGTCGAGCGGATTGGCGATTACGCCAAGAACATTGTGGAACTGGCGCGTGCCCATAAGCAGCGCCTGACGGCCGAGCTACATGAGGAGGCACTGAGTGATTTGGAACAACGTGTGTTGGCCGGTTTGGTGGATGTTCGCCGGGCGTTGGAGGATTCGGATATCGAAATGGCCCGCACCTATGTCAAGACACACCGAAAATATACTCGCCTCGCCGACGCCGTTGTCAACGGACTGATATCCGGAGAAAACGATTTGCCCAAGGGCACATCCGTCACGTTGGCGTTGTACACGCGCTACCTGAAACGTATCGAATCTCACCTCGTCAATATCGTCTCCTCGGTCGTCAATCCGTTCCATCGTATCGGATTCCGCTTGAAGGACAAATCGTCCAAAGCGGCCGCTGAGTCATCGAAGAAGAGTTAGTGATTGGGGAATTTGTGAAAGAGGACAACCATGACACCGGCTCTGAGTCGCATCACACGGAGGACGAGTGGCAACCGATTGTCCGATTAACCGCGCCCCAATACGCGGAAATGGTCAAAGAGGCGTTGGAACACGAGGGCATCACCGTGTTGGTGTACTCGTCGACCGGCCACTTCGGGCAGACGGGCCAATTCGGCATCTCATCGTATCGCCCGGGAACGGGCGTCTACACGCTGCTGGTTCCGCACTCTAAGGCCGACGAGGCCGACGGCATCGGCGAATCGATGTTGGGCGAGATATGGAGCGCGGGGCGGATCGAGCGCTGATTGACGTGATCCGAGCCGGCACGCGTTGTCACGTAGCTGGTGGAAACACACTACCTCAAATGAAAAGGAGCGGATCGCTCCGCTCCTTTCCATCGCCTCCAATGTTGCCTCCTCCCGGTCACGCTGTGACGGGTTGTTTCTTTCGATAGATCCAGTAGAGTGCGGTCAGAATCAGCAGTCCTACAAGAATGATCATGCCGACCGGCGTTATCGCCGGGAGCTGCGGATTATTCGCAATGTCTTTGATGGCGTCTTCAATCTCCCGTTGACTGGATACCACGTAGATCTTGCCTCCCCGTGCTTGGACAATAGATTCAAGTTGTGCGGCGATGACATTCGCATCGGCTCCATCCACTCCAATGGGGTTCTCCTGGTAGCGAATGATGTGTGGGACCACGACGTTGTTTATCATTGCGTTGAGGACATCCAACGTATCCGCATCGCTGTCATTCTCGCCTAAGTCGGTAAAGCAAATCAGCTCGCGACTCGTGGCAGAACCTTGTGCGCCGAGATCATCTGCGGCTTCCACCAGCGCATCAAACAGGGCGGTTGTGCCGCTGCTCGTGCTCAGATTGTTGATAGCCGATTGAAGTGTGCTTTGATTCGTTGTCCAGGCGGTGAGATCCGTTGGGACACTGGCGTTGTTGGTAAACGACTTGATCTTGCCCGTGCTTCCCGGAGTCAGCCTGACATACAGTCTGGCCGGAGGCTTGGCATTGCCCAACTCCGTGTCGCTGATCGATCCCGAAAGGTCAAAGACTTGCGCGTAGTAGTGGCCGCTGGCGGCGAAGAGTGTTGGCGCCAGTAGCAGCGTAACGATTCCACAAAGGAACAGCAGTATAGATTTGTTCGATTTCATGGCACCTCCTCATGAGTCCTTGGATTCGATTTCACCTGTGCGATGGTGGCATACCGGGATCAACAATTGGCCGAAATGCTGAAGTGGGGCGGATCGCAAATGACAGGGTCGCCCGGCACGGTTTACCAAGTCGGAGGTGCGCGTTCGTGCGGAATCAAGAAGTGACATTGTCCGAACAGCGCATCTGCCGTCACCGTGTGCCAAAACCCAAAGCTGCGAGGATAACCGGGAGTCGAAAGGCGCAGTGACGACAGTGTAATGTCAATGATGACACTGATGATGGCATTAACGAGGACAACGAGGAAGGAGATGATGAGGAATCCAAACAGGATGGTGACTTTGTAGAGGTATCCCGACCCCAGGTCCAATGAGGTGAAGAATCCACCCGTGATACCAACCTCAATCATAAGCGATTCGAATGCCACCCACAAGAGACTCACGATCATGGGATTGAGCCCGAATTGCCGCCGACTCTTTCCGACCGCCCAGCCAAAGCCGGTAAGTGCCACCGTCCCAGCGGCCAGGAGGAGAGAGGCCGTCAGCGGCTGGACAAACAGATGATGTGCCAGGGATGGGGCGAAGTAGGCCAGGCCAAGCAGAAAGCCGAGGCGCGCCCCGCGGGCAGGACCAGGATGACGAGCGGTACACAACAGAAATGGAACCAGTGCCAGGAGTAGCAAGAATCGCAGGCTCGGCGCTAGGCTCGCCAAAAGCAACAGGAACGCAGATGTTCCCGCATACAGAAAGTCCTCGGCCCACGCCAATCCTCTGGGACGACGCGCCGACGAAATTTGTGGAACAGATTGCAGCCGTTTGCTCTTCGAGACGAGATGCCGGCCCATTCGCCCGAACAGGTCGGAGGC
>WJJR01000043.1 GCA_014729565.1 Candidatus Zixiibacteriota bacterium
GTCATGGACCACAAGTTCGGCGATCCCGCCAAGCCGTTGCTCGTCTCGGTTCGTTCGGGCGCCAAGTGCTCGATGCCCGGTATGATGGACACCGTCCTCAATCTGGGACTCAACGACGAGACATTGGCTGGACTGATCGAAGAGACCGACAATCCGCGATTTGGCTACGACAGCTATCGCCGGTTCATCCAGATGTTCAGCAACGTTGTCCTGGGAATCGACAAAGCGGCTTTTGAGAAAATCATCGAGAAGAAGAAGGAGAGCCGTCGGGTCAAGAAAGACGCATCGCTCTCAGTTGACGATCTCAAGGACTTGGTCAAGGAGTTCAAAAAGGTCGTCAAGAAGCAGATTCGCGAGCCGTTCCCCGAAGATCCCTGGACTCAGCTCACCATGGCGATCGAAGCGGTGTTCAAATCCTGGAACAACCCGCGCGCGATTGCTTACCGCAAGCTCAACGAAATCCCCGGTGATCTGGGCACCGCGGTCAACGTGCAGGCGATGGTGTTCGGCAACACGGGCGAGGAATCGGCCACCGGTGTCGGCTTTACCCGCGATCCGTCGACCGGCGATAACAAGTTTTATGGCGAATTTCTCACGAATGCCCAGGGCGAAGACGTGGTCGCCGGTGTGCGCACCCCACGCCCCATCCTCGAACTGAAAGATCTTATGCCCGAAGCATTCGATTCTCTCAAGGAGATCACCGGGCGGTTGGAGAAGCACTATCGCGACGTTCAGGACTTCGAATTCACGATCCAGGACGGCACGCTGTACATGCTGCAAACCCGTACCGGCAAGCGCACCGCCCATGCTGCGGTCAAGATTGCCGTGGACATGGTCAAAGAGAAGCTGATCACCAAAGAAGAGGCGTTGCTGCGCATTCGTCCCGAGGATCTCGACCAGCTTTTGCACCCGCAGATCGATCCGAAAGCGGAGTTCGAAGCGATCGCCAAGGGTTTGGCCGCCTCTCCCGGCGCGGCGAGCGGTAAAGTTGTGTTTAATGCCGATGACGCCGTGGCCATGGCGGAGAAGGGCGAGAAGGCGATCTTGGTCCGTACCGAAACCAATCCCGATGACATTCACGGCATGGCTGTTTGCGCCGGCATTCTCACCGCACGCGGTGGTATGACCTCGCACGCGGCGGTGGTCGCACGGGGCATGGGCAAATGCTGTGTCGCCGGCGCCGAAGACGTGCGCGTCAACGAGGAGCGCAAGACCTTCGCCGTGGGCCCAACGATTGTCCGCGAGAAACAGGTCATTACACTCAACGGAACGACGGGTGAAGTCATTCTCGGCGAAGTGCCGACCGTCGATCCGGAGATGTCCGGTGAATTCGCCACCCTCATGGGCTGGGCCGACAAGCTGCGCACACTCGGCGTCCGCACCAATTCCGACACGCCGGAAGATTCCGAGTTGGCGGTGAAGTTTGGAGCTGAGGGGATCGGTCTCACCCGCACCGAGCATATGTTTTTCGGCAAGGATCGTCTGCCGCATGTGCAGCGCATGATCCTCTCCGAATCCGCCGAAGATCGTCAGTTGGCGCTCAATAAGTTGCTTCCGTTCCAGCGCGCCGACTTCAAAGGCATCTTCCGTGCGATGGGCAGCCGTCCGGTCACCATCCGGACGCTCGATCCGCCGCTGCATGAATTCCTGCCGAGACACAAAGATGTCCAGGAGGAAATCGCCGCGCTCAAAGCGAAGATCGATGATGTCTCGTACGAAGAGTCGTTGCAGATGCAAGATGAGATCGCGGCCAAAGAGAAGGTCCTCGAACGGCTCGATCAGCTCGACGAGTTGAATCCGATGCTGGGCCATCGCGGCTGCCGTCTCGGTATCACCTATCCCGAGATCACCGAGATGCAGGCCAAAGCGATCATTTCGGCCGCATGCGATGTGTCCAAAGAGGGCGTCAAGGTCAAGCCCGAGATCATGATTCCGCTGGTGGGAACGGTGGAAGAGCTGCGTAACCAGCGTGAGGTCGTGGTGCGCGCCGCCGAGGAAGTCCTCAAGAAGCGGAAGATCAAGGTGGACTATAAGGTCGGCACGATGATCGAGGTTCCCCGTGCCGCGCTCACAGCCGCGGAAATCGCTGACGCCGCCGATTTCTTTAGTTTCGGCACCAATGACTTGACACAGATGACCATGGGTTTCTCGCGCGATGATGCCGGACGATTCCTGGGCTACTACGTGGAGAAGGAGATTCTCCCCGCTGACCCGTTTGTTACGCTCGATCAGGTCGGTGTCGGCCGTCTGGTCAGAATCGCGGTCGAGGAGGCACGGGAGGCCGATCCGAAACTGAAGATCGGCATCTGTGGCGAGCATGGCGGCGATCCCCGGACGATCGCCTTTTGCCACGAATTGGGTCTCGATTACGTGAGTTGCTCACCGTATCGCGTTCCCATCGCCCGCCTGGCGGCCGCTCAAGCGGTACTTGGCGAGGTCTCGGACTCACAGAAATAGGGTATCGGACCACCGGGCGCCTGAGCCCGTGGTCCACTGACATCGAAATGGCACAGATCGACATATTGGGATTGACAGCAGCCGATCAGAGACGATAATATTCGTGAATGAATTCACGACGTGCCAAATCTGACGGAGATGGGGACCGCCCCGTCATCAGCCGGCGCCGGATCTCTGAGTCCACCATTCGCCGGCTGTCAATCTACTACCGCGCCCTCTCCGCGTTGGAAGGTGAGGGATACCACACTGTCAGTTCCAAGGATCTGGCACGGCGGGAGAAGTTGACTCCGGCGCAGGTCCGTAAGGACTTGTCGTTCTTCGGCTCGTTTGGGACGCGCGGGTTGGGATACCCCACCAAAGAGTTGAAAACGCGCATCGCAGCGATCCTGGGAGTCGACCAGACATGGAATGTTGGTTTGATCGGCGCCGGTAATATTGGCTCGGCGCTGGTCTCATATAAGGAGTTCCAAAAGCAGGGATTTGTCATCAACGCGATCTTTGACAACGATCAGCGGAAGATCGGTTCGAATCACAAAGGCATTGTGATTTCCGACATCAAGGACCTGGCGGCGGAAGTCAAAAAGCGCAACATCCAAATCGTCGTGATCGCGGTTCCGGCGGCGGCGGCTCAGCAAGCCTGCGATGTGGCCGTGGAAGCCGGCATCAAAGCGATCCTGAATTTCGCTCCGATCAATCTCAAGGTCCCCAATGGTGTGACGCTGCGTACCGAGAATATGGCCATGGAGATCGAGTACCTCTCGTTCACCCTGACCAACCACATGCGGCCGATCCCCACCTGATCGTGACGCAATCCCAACGATCCGTATTGACAAGGCGTAACGAGTTGCCATCTTTTAGGTGGTGACACTGGCTATGATGAGTGGTTTCCGAATTTACAAGTATGCGTTCCTGCCGCTGGGCGTAATCTGCCTCATGGGCATTTTGCTGTCTCCGACGATTGCACGCGAATTGGCCGGCGACTGTAAGCTCCAGGGGAAGGTGACCGTACGCAATCAGCCCGCGCCGGTCGGGACGCTGATCGAAGCGTACATCGACGGCAATCTGATGGCCGATACGACCGTGCAGTCCCGCGGACGATACGCCATCGCCATCCCCGCCGATGATCCGGTCACCATCGACCACGATGGCTGGCTCCAGCAGGATATCATCACGTTGGTCGTCAACGGAGAGTCTGCCCAGCCGACGATTTCCGCCGGCGAAGGCCGTCGCAGCGACATCGACATCACCGTCCAATACGTCTCCGACGTCCGCAAATCCACCTGGGGCAAAATCAAAGCCCTGTTCCGGTAGTTCCACCGACCGAATGCACGATTCGAAGCCCGCCTGCGGCGGGCTATTTGCATTTTGATACCCGGCTTCAGTCGGGTGGCTGTAAACGCCCTTCCGACCCCCAAGAACCGTTTCAAAGGTTCTGTGGCATTTCAAACGCTGCACCGAGCTAGGGCTCGGTGCTCCGGTGATCCGGACGTATGGCGAACAACGGAGCGCCGAGCCCCAACTCGGTGCGCAGTGGCGCCTGTCGTCACCGGCTTTCACTAATCCCCGTCCGCCTAATCCCCACCTGCCCCAATAATCGGGTGGAAAGCCGGACCGGGCTGAACTATATTCGTGGCTTAATCGCGGCCGCAACCATTTGACCGGCGGGCCGTAGTGCAAATCACGACGAGGTAAAGGATTAGTCGATGCAGCTTTCCGAACGTGAAGACAATGGCGTGGCCATCCTGATGCCGTCGGGCAAAATCATGGGCGGCCCGGATGCCGCCATCCTCCGGGAGAAGATCCACGAACTTGTGAAGGGCGGCAAATTGCAGGTGGTCATCGATTTGGCTAAGGTTGACTGGATGAACTCGAACGGACTCGGGATTCTCATCTCCGGTATGACCACCCTGCGGGACAACAACGGCGATCTGAAATTGGCCAATGTCACCGAGAAGATCCAAAGCCTGCTGACCATCACCAAACTGATCACGGTATTCGAAGCCTATGATTCGGTGCCGGACGCGGTGCAGAGCTTCAGCGCATCGGGTTCAAACTAAATTCTCTGATGTTGTCAGCCGTGGCCCAGCGATAATGACTCACACCTCCCGCGACTCACTGCGACTGGTCATCCCGAGCGAACCCAAGCGGATCGCCGAGGCCGACGAGTTTGTCGAATCCGCCCTGCGGGAACGCGGCGTTCCCGAATCGCTGATTTCCGATCTGGCGATTGCGTCGACCGAAATGGTCAACAACGCGATCATCCACGGGAACAAGAAAGACGCGTCGAAGAAGGTCAAAATATCCATGACATTCACTGCCGATGAGGTGGAGATCCGCGTCGAAGACGAAGGCCGCGGATTCAACCCCGACAATGTCCCCGATCCCCTGGCGGAGGAGAATCTCCTGCGCGAGGTCGGTCGCGGCATCTTCATCGTCCGTTCCCTGATGGACAACATGGAATACGAACAGACCGATGAGGGCGGAATGGCCGTGATAATGCGGAAATCGTTCGAGTCATCGTGAGTGAGATCACCCGCGGCGGCCCGTGTGCCGGGGGGTAGGACGGGTGAACTGGCGGATTCTTGTCGTCGTAATCTACCTGCTGTTAGGAGCGGTTCTCTGGCTTCTTGGAACCGTTATCTTTCGGGAAAATCCACGTAGTCGTGTCAACCGCGTCACCGGGTTGATGCTGTTTCTCGCCGGCTTGGGCCCAATGTTTGCCGCCATTGGGACGGGTCTCGACTTAACCGTCACAACCGTCACGTTCGAACGGGGTCCGGGCTACTACAACATGTTCTATCTGTGGGAGTTGTTCTTTCCACAGCTCTTGATGTTCTCGCTGGTCTTCCCGGTGGAAAATCCGATCGTCAACCGGTTTCGACGATTGAAGTACCTGATTTTCGTTCCGCACATCTTTCACTTCATCTGGGTGGCCTTTCTGGCCCGTCCCGATCTGGGCTGGCTGGAAATCAACGTTGAGACCGAGCCGTTCCAGACAATTGTCGCGCCAATCAACTTGTTGCTCGGCTTCTTTGCCCTCGGTCTGGCCCTATTGTTTGAATTTCACCTGAAGTTCTTCTCGGTGATCGACCTGTTCTATATCGCCGCGGCGGTGTGGGCTTTGCGGCTCGGCTACAAGCGACTGAGCAACCAGCGGCTGCGCGAACAAGTCCGTGTCATCATACTGGGCATTTTGTCCGGCGTAGGATTGTACTCGCTGGCGTTCATCGCACCGCGACTGGGCATCTACGATCTGCCGGCGGGTTGGCGTGTCGGTCTGACCATCCTGGCGCTGATCGTCGGCTCTGGTGCGATTGCATGGGCGATCATCCGCTACCAATTCCTCGATATCCGGTTCATTGTCCGGCAGTCGCTGGTGTTTACGATTTCGTCGGCGTTGCTGCTCGGGGGCTACCTGCTGTTGGTCTCGGAAGCGTCGCGATTCGTTAAAGACTTCTTCGAAGTCGAAACACCGCTTGTCGATATCGTCTTCGTTGTGTTCGTCCTGTTGTTGTTCCAACCACTGAAGAACCGTGTCGATGATTTGATCGCGCGATTATTCATCCGGGACAAAGCCGACCCCCGCGCCATCATCGAGTCATTCTCGCGCGAAATCGCATCCGTCTTCGAGGTGGAACAACTCAAACAGCGTATGATCGCGTCGATGGTCAATCTGATGTTCATCGAGAAAGCATTCTTTGCCATACGCAGTCCCAGCGGCGGGTACATCCTCGAATTGCCCGGCATGCCGCGCGAGCCGTTCCCCGCCGACGATCGCTTTTTTGTCGATGCGCGACTCACCGCGCGACCGGCGACGTTCGAACACTTCATTGTCGAGCACGCCAATACGCCGATGACCGAGGTGCTGACGCGCTGGGGGTGCCGCCTGGTCGTTCCCATCATGGATCGCGGGGAGCTGACGGCGGTGTTGCTGTTGGGCGACAAAGTGTCGGGA
>WJJR01000368.1 GCA_014729565.1 Candidatus Zixiibacteriota bacterium
GGATTGCGAACCTGATGGCACACCGCGCACTCGTTGCTGGTGCTCCGGTCGTATGTGCCGCCTTGGTTGACCATCACCGGACCTTGCTGACGAATACTGAAATTCTCATTCGTGTGCGGCGCATGGCAGGTGAAGCAACTGATGCGCGAGGAAAACTCCACCGCGATCGCTTCGCCGGTGTTCACATAATGCTGATGCCCTTCGTTCGTGTGACACCGCGAGCATTCGGGAGTGACGTCATCGCCACGACGAAGGAAGGTCTCTCCGGTATTGTGCTTCGATTCTTCGAACTCCGTTTGGAATGGAGCGAGCAATACCGCCAACTCATCATCATACTGGTCGGTATGACAGTTCATACACGACGCCGTCCCGGCCGGCCCCTGGGGACCCTGATCACCCTCACATCCTAACAGCCCAGCGACGAGCAACATGGCTGCCAGCAACATCCATCCAGTCGCGATCTTTCTCATCGATTCCCTCCTATTAACAATCCCTTGAACATTTGATCCGATGTTTGAGCATATGTTCACAAACTTAATCCACTTTCATCATCATCGGCACAGTTGTCAAGGAAATACACCTCGAATGAGGTCCAGTTTTGCCCGATTTGTCAGGTCTAACTTGAAAGACGCGTTCAAGATAGGCGCATCTCGAACGTACCGAACGAGTTGTCACTGAGATGTTGGTGACATCGCTATGACGATTTTGCCTCCTTTGCAAGCTTCTTCTCATCCCAAATGGTGATATCCAGCTTCTGAGCCTTGTCGTATTTCGATCCGGGGTCTTCGCCGACAACCACGACATCGGTGTTTTTGGAGACTGACCCGGTAACTCGCCCACCCGCGTCCTCGATCAGCTTCTTGGCCTCGTCGCGCTTCAGATTCGGTAGCGTACCGGTTACCACGAAGGTCATGCCATCGAACGGCCTCTTGGCGGCCGAGCGTTTGGTGACAGTGGGGAACTCAACACCGCCCCTGTGGAGCTTCTTCAGCAGTTCCTTCGTCTGGCTCAGTGAGAAGAATTGATGAATCGACTCGGCCACTTTGGGACCGATTTCATTAACCGACTCGAGGTCCTCTTTCGAGGCCTCTGCAAGCGCATCAATCGTTCCAAATTCACTGGCGAGCACCCGTGCGATATGTTCTCCAACATGGTTGATTCCCAACGCGGCGATCAATTGATGCAATTCGGGATGACGGGACTGGTCGATGGCATCGAGGAGATTCTGCGCGAGCTTGTCACCCATGCGCTCAAATTCGAGGAGTTTGTCTTTGGTGAGGAAATAGATATCGGCCGGATCTGTGACCGTCTCGCTCTCGACCAACTGCTCGATCCACTTTCCGCCGAGGCCATCGACGTCGACACCATTGTTCGAAACGAAGTGCGCCAATCGTTCTTTGACCTGCGCGGGGCAGGCGAGGTTGGTGCATTTGTAGAATGCGGAACCTTCTTCGCGCACGACCTCGGCGCCACAGGCCGGGCATTTCCTGGGGAATTGGAATGGTTTTGCGCGGTTCTTCTTATCGGTGGAGACAACCTTGACGACTTCGGGGATGACATCTCCGGCGCGACGCACGATGACCTTGTCACCGACACGCACATCCTTCCGCCGCACTTCATCCTCGTTGTGCAGACTGGCCCGTCGCACTTCGACACCACCGACACGCACCGGCTTCAGAACCGCCACCGGGCTGACGATGCCGGTGCGGCCCACCTGCACGATGATATCGTCGACCGTCGTCGATTCTTCCTGTGCGGGAAATTTCCAGGCGACTGCCCAGCGCGGGTGATGCGAGACGGCGCCCAGGCGATTCTGGTAACCGAATTCGTTGACTTTGATGACCGTACCGTCGGTCTCCTCGTCAAGATCGGTCCGTTTCTCGCCAATCTCATCATGCGCTGCGATCACATCGTCGGTGCTCTTGCGCAGACCGACCAACGTGTGCACGCGAAACCCGCATTCCTTCAGGAAATCGAGTGCATCGGATTGTGTGTTCAGATCGATACCGTCGTAGCGGCCGACACCGTAGGCATAGAAAACCAGCGGTCGCGCAGCAGTTATTTGGGGATCGAGTTGGCGCAATGATCCGGCGGCGGCATTGCGCGGATTCGCAAATGGTTCTTCGCCCTTCTTCTCACGGTCGCGATTCAGCTCGGCGAAGGGTTTGCGGCCGAGTACCACCTCGCCGCGAACGTCGAGAGTCGATGGGTGCTTCTTGCACATGAGTCGCAACGGTATCGATCCGACTGTTTTCAAATTGGCCGTGACGTTTTCGCCGGTGGTGCCGTTGCCGCGTGTCGATCCCACCACCAAGACACCGTCTTCATAGGTGAGTTCGACCGCGAGGCCATCGAGTTTGGGCTCGGTTGTGTATGTCGGTTCATCGCCGCTGAGTAGTTTGACCACTCGCTTATGGAAATCGAGGAATTCCTCTTCCTGCGTGACTTTGTCCAATGACAGCATCGGGACATGATGACGGACCGATTCAAATGTCCCCGATGGTTCCGCACCGACTTTTTGAGTCGGCGAATCAGGGGTGACCGCCTCCGGATATTCGTTCTCCAATTCGACCAGCCGATCGAAGAAGCGGTCGTATTCCGCGTCGCTGATCTCCGGATCGTCGAGGACGTAGTATCGGTGCGAGTGGTAGCGAAGCTGCTCGCGCAGATCGTCGATTTCCTGTTGGACCTTCTTGGGAATGGCCATGGATACTCAGTTCCTTGAGCTTGCCCTATGTGGTTCTCATGGGTTTTTCTCCATCAGGTCTCGCTTCACTCACAGTAGAATTGTCTACGAACCTGATTCTGTCCGGGACATCACTTTTGAGATACACCGCATTTCAATCCATTTGGAACCACAAGTGTAAAACTGACATAGCCGCGCGCAGGGGTCAAGGCGGTTGTGAAAAGGGGGGATACGGTCGTTTTGCGACACGTTTCCGAGTGCATAGGATCACATTAGGCGTATTCTGCACGCATCACTGTCAGGTTTAATCCTTGACTGGTTTGCGGTTCCATGGGATATAGCCCGAGGTGCGGCAGGCGGGCCGCATTGTTGTAGGTTCGTGATTCCAATGGAGGGGCTCATTTGCAGACAGCGGTGATCGGATTTCAGGTGGCACTCATGGGCGGGAATGTCTGGTCCATGATCGCCGAATCGGGCTTCTTCGCCCAGTTCATTCTGGCCATCTTGCTTGTTTTCTCGGTGGTGAGCTGGGCGGCTATCATTAAGAAATGGAAGACGTTCCGTCGGCTTGATGCGGATGCAGCGCAGTTTCGCTCGCTGTTTCGTCGCGGGCGCCGTCTCGCCGACCGCATGGCCGCACTCGGCTCGCTGCGGCACACGCCCTACTGGCGGCTGCTCGATGCCGGTCTGAAGGAGGCGGTGGCGTTCTCGGAGCAGAACCGTGGCGGTGAATCGTCACCCGATGCCTGGTATGATCTGACTCCGGGACAGAAACAGGCCGTCTCCGACACACTGCAACGGACCATCCAGGAAGAAATCTCAAAACTGGAATCCTGGACCATCTTCCTGGCGACTGTGGGCAATGCGTCGCCGTTCCTGGGACTGCTTGGTACAGTCTGGGGCATTATGGATGCCTTTATCGGTATCGGCCTCACCGGTTCGGCTTCGCTGGCGGTTGTGGCGCCCGGTATTGCCGAAGCACTGATCGCCACGGCAGCCGGTTTGGGTGCGGCGATTCCGGCGGTGATCGCCTATAACTGGAGTACTCGCAAGCTGCGAATGATCGGCGATGATTTCTCAAACCTCTCACTCGAAATCTTAACGGAGTTGACCAAAGAAAATGCTCGTGAAGCCTCGGACATATCACGCGCTCTCTGAGATCAATGTGACCAATCTGGTCGACGTGGTCCTGGTGCTGCTGATCGTCTTCATGATTACCGCCCCGCTCCTTCAAAGCGGGATCGATGTGGCGTTGCCGCGGACGACCGCAACATCAGATGAACTCTCAGAGGGGATCGTTGTCACGATTACCGAAGAGGGCGGCGTGTTCATCGACGATGTCTATCGCTCGGCCGATAAATGGGAAGCCGAACTCGAACGCGTCATCAAGCAGAAGCCCGACAAGAAAGGGTATCTGCGCGCCGATGAGTCGGTTGCTTACGGGCAAGTGGTGGCGGTGTTGAGCGCCATGAAACGTCTCGGACTGAGTGATGTCGGTTTGGTAACACGTCCGGTCGAGGAAGAAGAACGCCGCAAGCAACCAGCCGGAGACAGTTGGGGGTAAAGGTTGCGTCGCGAACTGGTCTGGTCAATCGCACTCCATGTGGCGGTGATCCTTGGTTTCGCTCTCGCGGCGCCGCTGGGGTCCTTCGGAGACAGCTACTCCCGTCCCCTGGATATCATCAGCGTGGGATTGGTGGCGTCGACGCCGAATGAACCGGGACCGGCCGTCCCGATGCCGGACGTGCCGACACCCGAGCCGGCAGTGGATGATGCCGTAGCGATCAAACCGGAATCGGACCTGACCAAAGAAGAGGTGGCCCCGGAAGAAGAAC
>WJJR01000369.1 GCA_014729565.1 Candidatus Zixiibacteriota bacterium
AGATGATGTATTCGTCTCGCCAGAGACCATCTCTTCAAAAATCAGGCCGTACTCTTTGTTCTCTTCTTTACACCGCTCGAGCAGACGCGCTTTCAGCTCGCCATACGACAATGGATCGTCGGCCGTGATAAACAATGACCCCTGGCGACTGACCGGTTCACTCCAGATATCGGCGCGCCCGTGCCCATTGGTATGCTCGGCCCCTTTGATCGGAATGCGACTGGTGAGGAATCCCGACAGCACCCCGTTTTCGACCAGATCGGCGCGCTTGGCCGGTACGCCCTCATCGTCGAATCTGTAGTAGCCATACAGCTCGGTGTTATCAACTTCCTGGACGGCCGGATCATCGTACACGTTGAGGAACTCGGGCACAATCTGTGTGCCAACCTTGTCTTTGAACGTATGCCCCTCGGCTTCTTTGCGTGTGCGGTGTCCTTCGAGACGATGGCCCAGGGCCTCATGGAAGAACACACCCGATGCCCCGCGCTTGACAATCGCTGGTCCCGTGTACGGCTCCATCACCGGCGCTTCACGCAACGCCAACACCATGTCGATCAGGGTATCGGCGATGAGCGCCAGTTGCGTGGAATCGGGGAGCTTGTTATACGTGTGTGTCTTGAAGACACGCTCCAACGAAATCGGCATACCGTCATCCGCCCGGGCCGCGGCGGACATCGACAAGGAATAGTTGTGATGGACGCTGCGCAGGCGCGTTCCTTCCGAGGTCACATAGTAGCGCGTATGCGAGATGGCATCGAAATCGAACGCCGACCGATGGATCAACGGATAGTCTTTGAACCGCGCGGAAATGGCGCGGGCGATGCCGCCCCAACGCTTCTTGTCAACGTCGAGGGAATCAAGCGGTTCGATGCGCTGAACCGGCTGCACTTTCCAGAAATCGTTGGGTTGGTCAGGATCCTCGACTTTTTGAACCGTGCGCCCGCGCTCGCCGATGTATTCCTCCAGCGCCGCCTTGTATTGATAGTCGGTGAGCAACCACAGTTCATGCCGCAGGGCCGCCGGATCGTTGTCGATCGGTCCGTACGGACGCGAATAGCGAAACGCATCCTGATCACGGGGATCGTAGTAGAATCCCTCGTCATCGGATGTGTTGTCGTCCTCGTACGTGCCGATGCGGACGTCGGCATTGAGGGCGCGGTATGAGTTTCCCCCCGCTTGCTCCAGCGCACCGTACGAGGCCCGGACGTTGATCGAATGGATGTCGGTGAGACGATAGGCGATGAAATACGGCTGCTCGTAATCGTCGAGCACCAGCCGTGACATCGACCGGTCGAGTTCATCGACCATCGCCTGCAGAATCGGATCACCGGCGCCGTCGGTATCGGCGACCGTGGTGTGTGGCGCCAGGGCGAGCGCACCGCCAAAGATCAGTGTTACGACAATAAGCCAGGATGTTACACGCATTCGCTTCCTCCATGAAGGACGGTTACAATCGGAGTTGTAACCGTAATCCGATCCAAACTGTTTCAATGGAAATTGGTTTGCTTATCGTGTCCGCTTCCGTCCGACGCGTGAGCGTTGACGGTCGCGTGGTTTGCGCGAGGCCGCCTTTTTCACCAATTCGAGCTTCAACAGACGTTCCAGACTGGCCTTCGACGGGTCGAAGTCGAGCAATGCCGCCTCGAACACTTCATCGACCGTCTCGACCGGTATGTAGGTCATCTCCTTGGAAATCCGCTTGGGGATATCCTTGAGGTCTTTGATGTTCTCCTGCGGGATGATCATTTTGTGAATGCCGATGCGATGTGCCGCCGCCACCTTTTCCCGGACCCCGCCGACCGGCAGCACTTTCCCGCGCAGCGAAACTTCCCCGGTCATCGCCACGTCGTTGCGAATCGGACGGTCGGACATGACCGACGCAATCACCAAACACACCGTGATCCCGGCCGACGGGCCATCCTTCGGAATCGCCCCCGACGGAAAATGCACGTGAATATCGTAACTGCCGAAATCTTCGTGCGGGATACCGAGCCATTCGGCACGGGCGCGCACATACGAATGCGCCGCCTGAATCGATTCGCGCATGACTTCACCAAGGGAGCCGGTCGAGATCACATTCCCGGAACCGCGCATTTTCAGCGCTTCGATGAGCATGATGTCGCCGCCGGTTTGTGTCCAGGCCAGACCCATCGCCACCCCGACCTCGGGCTTCGACTCGGCCTTTTCGGGAATGTAGGGCGGAGTGCCAAGGTACTTCTCGACTTCACGCGCCCCGACACGGATGAATCCCCGCTGCCCGCCGGCACGTTGTGCGGCAACATGACGGCAAATCGTCTCCAGCGACTTATCCAAAGCCGACAATCCGGCTTCGAGCGTATACTCGCGAATGATCTTGTGCACGGCCGACACAGTCAGCCCAAATTCATCGGCTGGCAGGCCATGTGCTTTCAATTGACGCGGCCAGAGGTGCTTAAAGGTCACTTCGACCTTGTCTGATTCGAGATAGCCCGGCAGCTCGATCGAATCCAGCCGGTCGGTCAGCATCTCCGGGATGTTCTCCGGGTTCGTCGCCGTGCAAATGAACAAGACCTGTGAGAGATCGACCGGAAATCCGAGATAGTAGTCCCAGTAATCGGTGTTCATGGTCACGTCGATCGTCTCAAGGATGATCGCCGTGAGATCAGGCCGGTCGAAAATGCCGCCCAAACGGTCAACTTCTTCGAGCATGACAATCGGATTGATCACTTCGACATTGCGCATCTGCCGCAGCAGGCGTCCGGGCATCGCTCCGGGGAATGTGCGACGGTTGCCCTTGAGTGCGGCTTCCGAGCGCAGAATGCCGAGATTCATCGAGATGAGCGGGCGACGCAACGACCTGGCCACCGCCCGGCCCAATTGTGTCTTACCAATCCCCGACGGCCCAACCAGACACAATGTGTTGTGTGGGGCTCGTCCGGTGCGGTGCAGCACTGTGATCGCTTCGGTGATGCGTTCCTTGGCACGCTTCTGCCCGTAGAATTCCTCGTCGAGTACATGTTGAATAGCGGCCGTATCGGTGCGCTCGTGCGCGCGCGCCGTCCACGGAATCGAAATCAGCCAGTCGATATAATTGCGAATTCCGGTGTATTCGGCCGATGCGGTTGAGATCACGCGGAGCCGTTCCAGTTCGGTCCGCGCACGGCGGGCCACACGCGGCGGCAGATTGGCGTTGGTGATATCATCAGCCAGTTTGTCGAGTTCACCGGCGCCGGGCTCCAGCGATTCGAGTTCACGGCGCACTTCGATCATCTGCGCCCGCAGAAATTCCACCCGCTGCTTCTGTGACAACGACGCCCGCACCCGTCGGTCCAAATCGCCGGGATAATCGGGTGATACGATCTTCTCACTGAGCGCCGTCGTCAGCATCTCCAGACGCACCAGGGGATCGAGCGTGCGCACCAAATCCCACTGTTGATCGAGGCGCAGATGCAATTCCGCCGCCACCAGATCGGCATACCGCGACGGATCGCCTTCGGCGATCTCACGCGCACGGAGCAGATCGCGCGGATACTCGCCGCTTTCTTCAATCAATGACTTCAATACCGATTGGCATTCGCTCATGCGCGCCTCGGCGTCGGACAAATCGCGCTGAGGCACCTCCGCCAGCGTGACTTCGACCGATCGCGCTGGTGTCGCCTGTTTCTCGCCCAGAATGCGCACACGGGCGATCCCCTCGAGATCCACCCCGATACCACCGGTCGTGATCTCCGAAACCGAGAGTACGCGGCACACCACACCGACGGCCGGAAGAGCGTCACTGTCGGGCTCAGTCGACTCGCCGCTCTCGGGGGATAACCACACAGCAACCACGAAGCCGGACTCACGTTGAGATAAACGGACCGCATCGACTGCGGCCGGCTCCGATAACAACGCCGATTCACCGCGTCCGGGAATCGGAACGCGGCCCGGTAATTTCAGTAACGGTACCACGTTCGGAAACTCGGGCACTCGTGTATCCGGTGTTTCCGGGCCCGGCACATGCTCATCCGGCACGCGCCTGACATCATCCTGGTGGCCGGTCGATTCAGTCATGTTGTTCATCCTACTCCTACTAGATATACCTCTGAATCGGTCCTCTTGCTCCTCCTGTATAGATCGGGAGAATCGGCTCGAGACAAAATGGGGCGAGCCGATGATCAAGACAACCTTTAAGTCTGAGTTGACGAAACTTATGTAACAGGCGACGGCGCAACGATTTGCAGGACCTAATCGTAGCTCAGGAACACGGCGCATGCCAAAGCGCATCAATGTCCCACACCCCTTTGGGC
>WJJR01000370.1 GCA_014729565.1 Candidatus Zixiibacteriota bacterium
AGACACGAGCGTCCAAACGGCCGGTCTGCACACGTCCACGCATCGCGGAGATGTTTCGCCAAGCGGAGTTGGTTGCGTAGGTCGTGCTGACCAATTCCCAGCGGTCAAGCGCCAGATCCACGCCCATCGAGCCGAATGATTCCCGCAGCGCATCCTCGGTACGGCGAATTCGCGTCAGCGAGTCGCTCGACACCGAGGTCGTATCATCGATGTAAAATGTCTCGGTGAATTGGTCGTGACCGAGGCCGGGCGTGATGGTGATGTCGAGCCCCTGGGCATGGACCGTCAGGCTCCCCCAAACAACCAGCGCCAGCGCACAGCCAACGCCCGCGCGGGCGAACCGATACGCGCGACGTTTCACTGTGGCCATCCGGTGTGCGGAACAACGCATCCCCGCTCCTGTCTGGTCTGATTCACGGCGCTACGGCTGAACCTCGTCGGCGATACGGTTGACCAAATCGGCCGCGTTACGCGTGTGGAAGAGCGCACGCTGATTTCGTCCTTCCTTAAGGGCATCCCGTGCGAGTGCCAGGCTTTCAGATGCCTGGTCGAACCACGTCTGCACTTGTGTATCACCGGACTCAAGGACCGGGGCTCTCAGCAGGTCGAGGCGTTCCTCGGCGGTTTCGATCAGCACCGTGATCTCATCGGCGCGTACATCCGCCACAACCAGGCGCATCGCCCGTTCCAGTTCCCGGCGCGCGTTGTTGAGCAACCGATCGGTACGATCCCGTTCGCCTCTGGCGAATGATTCGCGCGCATCGTCAAGAAACCGGCGGGCGGTCTCGATATGCTGGTGCGCTTGTGGATGGCCGTCATCGCCGATGCGGCCGTCGACGCGTTCCAGCGCCTGCTGAAGTTGCTCGTAGCGGGTTTTGTACGTGACATCGTCCAATTGACGGTGGCCGAATGCGTTCGACGCATCGCCGGCGAGGCGGAGAATCATCTGCCGGGCTTCGAGCGTCAGGCGCAACGCCGGACGGAGGTTGCGC
This sequence comes from Candidatus Zixiibacteriota bacterium, assembly GCA_014729565.1. Taxonomy (GTDB): domain Bacteria; phylum Zixibacteria; class MSB-5A5; order WJJR01; family WJJR01; genus WJJR01. Next base: position 993 of record WJJR01000370.1, read on the forward strand.
TCACGGTACAAATCCCAGGCGCGGCGCTGCGTCGTCGTGGCCATGTCGAGTGCGCGGCGCGCGACGGGGGCTTGCCGCGAGCCGATGCGGTCACGCGACTCTTCCAATACGATGTCAGTGCGTTCTAATTGCCGTTCGACCTCGCCCTCGTTGTTGACCGCCGGGCGAATGTTGCCGAGGGCGCGATAGAGTTCATCGCGCGCGCGTTCTGTCAGTTTCAGGGCCTGACCCCAGCGGCCGCGATTGAATGATTGCCAGGCGTTCTTTTGATGGCGGACCGCCTGTTCGAGCACAGTTCGGCCGCTCACTGACCCGGCTTCGGAAATCAGTTCACGGGCGTTTTCGAGCAGTTCGTCGGTCCGCTCCAATTGTGCCTGGACCTCAGGGCGGCCCTGTCCCAGTGCGGTTCCGGAAAACAGCAGGACAAATCCCAGGATAAGCAGCCAAATCACACTGACCGGCCACTGGCGGTTTGGACGTCTGCGAAAGTATTGTTTGCGCGTCATCATGGCATCACCTCTTCCACCCACAGTGATCGACAATTTCCGTGCCAATCACTTCCGGTGCGGGCTCGGATCATAAGTAACGGCCTCACAGGAGCTTGTGCCAGGGCCTTCGCAGCCGACGCAGCGCTGATCCGCATTTAATCATCTGAAGCCGGTCCGGACTGCACACGAGTTGGCCCAATCGGTTCACGTCCGCGAGTGTTGCCAATTCTCCGCTTTTCATTAACTTATACTGTTCTGTCTGACTTACCTCGGACGGTGTCCAACGAGTGCGATTGATCCGATTACTGAACAGGGGACAACATAATGCCAAGCTTCTCGCGCCCATGGTTTTTTGCTCTGATCATTGCTTGGGTATTGTTACACTCCGCCATTGCCATTAACCCCGGCTCGCTGACCGCAAATGACGTCGATTCCGGTCTGCACATCGATGAATTGGCGGACAAGGAATATGATCCCAATTCGCGGATTGCCCGGCGCCGTCACGTCGACATTTACTCCCGCCAGTATCGCGCACCAGCCGAATTGACGCCATTGGAGCGCGTCATCTACGGTGACGACAACCGCCTTGATATCTATGCGGTCACTGATCCAAACGTTCTCAAGCTGGCGCAGGCCGCCTGCCTGGTGGTCTCGACGAGTGAATTGTCGGATAACGGTGATGGCACCTACACACTCGACGCCGTTCCCTGGACGTCACAGAGTGGATGGCCGCTCTGCAGCGATGAACGGTTTCGCGGGCAGTTGAACGCCGGCTTTTGCAGTGCGTATCTGGTGGGCGACGACATCATCGTCACCGCCGGCCATTGCGTCAGCGCCAGCTCCTGCGGCTCGTCGGCATTCGTGTTCGGCTTTCAGCAAGTCGATTCACTCACCGGCCCCTCGCTGACCATCTCCGAAGATGACGTGTATTTCTGCAGCGGCATCATCGATCAGGTGCTGTCCGGAGATTTCGATCATTGCGTCTTGCAGTTGGATCGCCCGGTGGTTGGTCGCGAGCCGTTGCCGATTCGTCGCTCCGGGTCGGTGTCGGATGGCGATTCGTTGATCGTTGTCGGGCATCCGGTCGGCTTGCCGATGAAGGCGGCTGGAGGCGCGATTGTTCAAAACGCCAACGGGCCGACCGAGTGGTTCCAAGCCAATCTCGACACCTACGGCGGCAATTCCGGATCACTGGTCGCGAATCTGACCGACTTCACCGTCGAAGGCATTCTCGTGCGCGGCGCGACGGACTTTGACGTCGACGGCAGTTGTATTCGCTCCAACCAGGTTCCCAATTCCGGCAATACGGGCAGTGGTCTCCAATTCGAAGAGGTGAGCAAAACAATCACCTTCGCCGGAGTGATCCCGGAATTGATCAACTCCGAGGGCACCTGCGAACTCGACCGTAGTACGTATGCATGTTCCGATGCACTCTCGATTGAAGTGGCCGACGCCGACTTGATCGATTCCGTGACCGTCAATGTCGCCCTCGAAACATCGAACGGAGACAGTGAAACCGTCGCGCTGACAGAATCACCGGCCAGTTCCGGCATGTTCAGCGGATCGCTGTCGGTGACCGACAATGCCGTCGTGACCGACGACGGCGAAGTGCAGGTCAGTGACGGGACCGTCATCACCGTGATCTACGATGATATCGACGATGGTACGGGGTCGCCGGCGACAGTGGTCGACACCGCAACGGTCGATTGCGTCTCACCGGTTATCACCAACGTTCAGATCACGAACATCGGCGGCGCCGAGGCCACGGTGACGTTCGAAACCAATGAAACCGCCACGCCGGTCGTGCGGTATGGATTGTCGTGCGGATCATTGAATCAATCAACGTCCGGCTTGGCGATGCCGCAGTTCCAGCAGGTGGTGATTGGCGGCCTGACCCCGAATACCGACTACTACGTCGAGGTGGAAGCAATCGATCTTGCTGGAAACAGTGTGATTGACGACAACGGGGGAGCATGCTACACGTTCACAACGGAGGACGTTGGAGACTATTTTACGGAAGAATTCGCGACATCCGACTTGGACAATGATCTCGACTTCGCAACGTTGCGTTTCATTCCGAATGGTACATCCGATCAGTACGACTTGTGCCGGTACGATGCCACCTCGCTACCAACCGACCCAACCGGCGGCTCGGCATTGTCGTTGGGTGATGATGACTATGAACTGGTCACGATCGCCGGTGGACAACAGGTCTATCTGTACGGTGTCGGGTACGACCGCTTCTATGTGGGCAGCAACGGCTTCATCACGTTCGGCTCCGGTGATACCGACTACACCGAATCGCTGAGCGATCACTTCGGACCGCAGCCACGGTTATCGGTACTGTTCGATGATTTCAATCCTGTCGATGGTGGCACGGTGTCCTGGACACAACTGGCCGACCGTATCGCCGTCACGTGGCAGGATGTCCCGGAATACAGCACGTCGAATCAAAACACGTTCCAGGCCGAGTTGTACTTTGATGGGACGATTGTCTTCACGCATTTGGCCGTCGCTGCAGCCGACGGTGTGGCCGGTATTGCCGATGGTGGCGGGATACCGGGTGACTTTGTGGAGAGTGATCTCAGTGCGTATCCTGACTGTTCGTCCTGCCCCGATTCCGACGGTGATGAGGTCTGCGACGGGGATGACAACTGTCCCGACACGCCCAACCCGGGACAGGAGAACGCTGACGCTGACTCATTTGGCGATGCTTGCGACAATTGCCCGGCTGTCGCGAATGAGGATCAACTCAATGATGATGCGGACTCACTCGGCAACGCCTGCGACAACTGCCCGGCAGTCGCCAATGAGGACCAGCTCAATGATGATGCCGATTCACTCGGCAATGCGTGCGACAATTGTCCGGCCGTCGACAATCCCGCGCAGAACGATGGTGACGACGACGGCATCGGCGACGATTGTGACAACTGCCCGTCGTATGCCAACCCCGGCCAGGAGGGCTGCCCGCATCATGGAGATTTGGCAGCGGACGACGGACTTTTGACGTCAGAGGACCTGAATGTCATGATCGATGTGGTGTTCTTCAACGCGCAAACGACGCCGGATCCCGGCTGTCCGCACGTGAATCGGGCCGATGTGAACTGCGATGGCATCACCGATGCGATTGATGTGAATGAGTTTATTCAAACGCTCTTCTTCAACGGTCCGCTGCCGTGTGACCCGTGCGCGTGCGACCCGTATCCGACGAATTGTCCATAGCGGTCAATGGCCGAGTAGTTCCACGTAATAACGCCCCGGGTGGATCACCCGGGGCGTTCTGGCATTTGCTGTTTCGTTGATTAGAACTTCAGTTTCACTGACATCGACAAGGCGCGTGGCGGCTGCATAAACAGATCCGGTTTGACATGGGCCTGATAGCGTCCCTCATAGCGGTTGTAGATGCGGACCGCCTGCTTGAGGCTCCCGGAGCCTGAGGCATCGAGGGCCAGTGACAGGGCGCCGAATCCCAGCCCCACGATCATCATGGGCGTGGATCCTTCGCTCCACTCACCCGTGATAACACCCGACACAAGCG
>WJJR01000371.1 GCA_014729565.1 Candidatus Zixiibacteriota bacterium
CTTATCGCCCTGCTTCTTGGGCACCCAGATGCGGCCATCGTTACGCAGTGATTCGGACATCAGGGTCAGTTTGGACTGATGATCACCGGTGATCGGAATGCAGGTCGGGTGAATCTGCACGAAGCAGGGATTGGCGAACAGCGCGCCGCGTTTGTAAGCGCGATAGGCGGCGGTCACGTTTGCACCTTGCGCCATCGTCGACAGGAAAAAGAGGTTGCCGTAGCCACCGGTGGCCAGGACGACGGCGTCGCCCGCCCACGATTCGATTTCGCCGGTTACGAGATCACGGGTGACAATGCCTCGTGCAACACCGTCGACGAGGACCAGGTCAAGCATTTCGTGGCGTGTGTGCATGCGCACCTTGCCGGTCGCAATTTGGCGACTCAACGATGAATACGCGCCGAGCAGCAACTGCTGGCCGGTTTGGCCGCGTGCGTAGAACGTCCGCGACACCTGCGCCCCGCCAAACGAACGGTTGGCGAGTTGTCCGCCATATTCGCGCGCAAAGGGGACGCCCTGGGCAACACACTGATCGATGATGTTGGCTGAGACTTCAGCGAGACGGTGGACATTGGCTTCACGCGACCGGAAGTCGCCGCCCTTGACAGTGTCGTAGAACAGGCGGTACACACTGTCGCCGTCGTTCTGGTAATTCTTGGCAGCGTTGATGCCACCCTGGGCAGCAATGCTGTGCGCACGGCGCGGGCTGTCCTGATAGCAGAAGCAGTCGACGTTGTATCCCAGTTCCGCCAGGGATGCGGCGCCCGAGCCACCGGCCAATCCGGATCCCACAACGATAATGCGGTATTTCCGTTTGTTGGCCGGGTTGACCAGTTTCATATCGTGTTTGTGTTTGCTCCACTTCTCTGCCAGTGGACCCGGCGGGATTTTGCTCTGCAGTTCCATGATCACATCCCTCCGCCCGGTAGGCCAACCCATCCCAATAGAATCGATATGGGAATGGAGATGTTTCCGATGACAATGAACGCCGCGACAACAAATGCCAGTCGCTCAAAGAATGACTGAGTCCGCGGGTTGTTCCAGCCGATCGTCTGGAAGAGGCTGGCGATGCCGTGACTCAGATGATAACCCAAAAGCAGCATGGCGATGATGTAGGCGATTGAGATGAAAACATTTTGAAATCCCATGATCACCATTGAGTAGACGTCAAATCGTCCATGAGCATCGACCAGGTTCTGGTATTGCGGATTGGTTACACGAAAAGTGAAGTGCATCAGATGATAAAGGACAAATGCCAATGTCATCAGACCGGTCACCACCATCGTCCGTGAGGACAGCGTGGCCTTAATCGGGGTCTTCTTTGCGTACGCGACCGGTCGCGCCTGACGATTGAGCAGTGCCAGGCGGATGGTGAAGACGACGTGTACGAGGAAGACGGCCAACAGCCCGATGCGGACCGCCCACAGGAGCGCCGGGATGGCGCGCAGTTTCTCGCCGTACTCATTGAGCGCATCCGGCCCGAGGAAGACTTGCAGGTTGCCAATCAGGTGGCCAATCACAAACAACAGCAAGAGGCCGCCGGTGATGGCGACAATGACTTTGATGCCGATCGACGAATTCCACATACGCTGCACTCCACGGTTTGGCGCCGGTTGGGCGCCACCCGATTGCGTCGTCAGTTTCCGGGGTTGTGAAGGAGGGTTGGCTGTTGTGGTGGTTGAACTGGTCAGTGTTGGTCCCATCGCCATGTGCCCGCCTGTCTCAAAGAGTACGACATTACACGACCATTCAAGAGGTTACAAGGTCTTTTTGCCGGGATTGTGACAGAATCTGACAGTTGGAGCTGTGGTGACTGGGAAGCGAAGGAGAACGTGACGAGAATCTGACAAAACGACAAAGGCGCCGACGGCCGTATGCCGGTCAGCGCCTTATAACGTTGTCTTGCCCGGTGTTTGAGCTAGCGTTTCTTCATACCGCCCATGAGACCGGTGACGAGTTGCTTTTTGATGCGGCTGCGGCGTGCCCCGGTTTGCCCCAACGGGAGTTTGTTACCCATGTGGTCCAGGAACGAATTCACTTCGTTCTCGATCGCCGTTTTGGCGAGCTCCGGGTTGGAACGAAAAATCACTGTATGCAGCGCCTGTCGAATGATCGACGCCACAGAGGTGCCCTGTTGCCGGGCCATTTTCTTCAATGCACTCAATTCCTCCGGATCGAGGATGAGTGAGAACGGCTGTTTTGGTGTTCCACCACGCGGCCCACGCTTCATCGTTGTCTTCTTAGTTGCCGGACGTCCCGGCCCGCGACGCGTGCGCTTCGCTGGAGCCGAGCGTTTCGTTGTTCGTTTTTGGGTTGTGGTTGATGCCTTTTTTCGTGGCATGTCACATCCTTTGTAAGGGTTGCGGTTAACTGTTCTCTCGCCGTGCTATGAGTAGTCTCTGACTCGTAGCGTTGTCAACAACTACTTAACTTGGTTACGCAAATATCGGTTCCCGGGATTCGGTTTCTGTATGCGCAGATCGTGACATTCTGATATCCCACGCTGTGTAGGGACACGGTCAGCGGGCGCTGACGATGGGTTGTGGAGACGGTCTTGTCGCTAGTACTGATTGTGGGTTGCGGAGCGTGTGAGAGTCCCTAATCGTGTAGTGTATCAATGTCTTGCAGGAATTCTGAGACCTTCGGGTAACGGCTCTGACGATCAAAATTACACAACCGACTGATGATCCGATCCCATCGGGGGTCGATATCGGAATTTTGCTCGGAGGGGATTCTGTCAAACTGAGTGGATCGCAGAATCTCGGCGATGTTCGAATACGGTTTCTCCCCTATCAGACACTCGTAGAGTACAATGCCAAGCGAGTATAGGTCTGACAGCGCCGACGACCGCTGGGGATCAAGTAGCGCTTCCGGCGCCACGTAGCGTTCATCCCAAAAGGACGATATTTGGCCGGCAATTGTATCGGCTTTGGGAATGGAGACACGGGCACAATCAAAATTCGTCAACTTGATCCGACGGTCTTTAGCGATGATGATATTCTCAGGGCGCAAATCGCGATGGATAACTCCATGATTGTGCGCATGCATCAGTCCCCGGCCGATCTGTTGCGCCAGATGCAACACCTCCCGGCTGTCGAGGGGACCGGCTCGGCTTTCGAGCCGTGCCCTGAGTGTGTCGCCGTCAATCCACTCCGTCACCATGACAAAGTAATGTGATTCCCAGGGGAAAATGTCGACCGCCTGGGCGATGTTCGGATGTCCGGCCAGACAGCGCAGGGCATTAATGTCGCGCATAATCAGTTCGATTTGACGGGCGCGCCGGTCGGGACCCTGGTAGGCGTCGAACGGATACACTTTCAGCCGAGCGCGGGGATCGGAGGCCAGGTATTTGTGTTCCGCCAGATACTCACGGTACTCGGCCGTTTCACCGACCGATTCGATAATTCGATAGACGCCGATGTCGCGCTTGCGTTGCAGCGGAACGGCCTGTGACGTCAACAGTTCAAAAACACGCCGTGCCCGATTGCCCAGTGGCTCGGCGCTGATGGATAGTCGGGACGGATCATTGAGGACATCGGGCAACTCCGATAGTGAGACAACGCGATTGGCCTGCCGGTCACGCAATTCAATAGCCGCCTGGGGATCGGTGAGCACGACCAGTGATTCGAAGAAGACGTTGTGAAGTGTGCGGTCGACGCTTTTCAGCCACGCGCCGATTACGCGGACCTTCTTGTTGAGGCGGGGAATGGGGCTGGGTACGACGACACCGGAATCAAGCCGCCACTGGTGCGGGTTGCCCGCGATCTGTCCGCTATACCCTTTTTCCTCAATAACATAGACCGCATGTGGGGCGATGACGATGAGATCGACCTCGTACGCAAAACCCGTCCGGTTTGGTATTTCCAAATTGTGGATAATGATGAAATCGTCACTCAAATGCTGGGCCAGAAAGTGAATTGCGCGCCGTTCGGTCTCGGTGTCAGGCTGGCCGATGGGATGGACAATTGCCATGTCGGTATGAATTCGCTTCAGGGAACGGGCGATGAACCCGCATCACGGTTTGTCAACAACCTTCTCACGGCACAAGATCGTATGATAATCGTTGAACTTCAACTCGCGCGGCTTGCGATCCAGCGGCGGCGTCTTGAAGGTTGTCGACACGCCGTCGATCAGTTGAACAAATGTGCGTTCGAGACCGTCGCCAAAATCGATGGTGATCGGCATATACGCACGGAAGGGAGGATCCGTCTCGAATTGATCGATGCGCCCGGTAATCACCCAGCGGCCGTCCTGCAGTTCTTCGCGATCCCAGGAGTATTCAAGGCGTGGGATTTGTGTGCCGTGTACCCACTGATCAAAGAACCAATCCATCGGTTGATGTACATGTTCCTCCACAATGCGCTGAAAGTCGGCCGTGGTGGGATTCTCAAATGTGAAGGTCTCGACGTAGTCGGTCATCATGCTTTTAAATGACTCATCGGAACCGCGCCGGTAGTCATGCATCATGTTACGAAGCATGTGGAGTATGTACGCACCCTTGCCATAGACCAGGTGATAGTACGATGCCGGCGAACGGTGTGACGAGCAGCGGAAACCGAGGGAAATCGGTGCAACATCGGGACCGTCGTGCCACCAGTCGCGTCCACCCTTTTCCAGTATTTGATCGCGCCATCTTTTCACCACAGTAAAAAAGTCGTCGTTTCCCTCGTTGCGTTCCTGCACGAAGAGCGCACCGGCATATTCGGCAAATCCTTCTGACAGCCACTGGTCGCGGTACGAGTTCCATCCGACGATATGACCGAACCATTGGTGGGCGACTTCGTGTGCGCGGAAAATGTCGGTGACGCCTTTGCGGTCGAGTTGGAACGAGCCATAGCTGAGATGCAGCATCTGGGGAAAGCCCTGCCCGTGACTGGCGGGGATTTCGGTCGCGGCCAGGTGTGTCCAGGGATAGGGACCGAACGTGTGATTGAACAGCTCCATGGCCCCTTCAATGTCCGTGGCGACGATGTCCATGTAGTCGCTCGAAAACAGGCCGTCACGATGATTCTTGCCTCGGTAAATCTGCAAGTCGGTGCCGTCGGCCATCTGCCGGTGAATGACATCGAAACTGCCGAAGTTAAACGAGATGAAGGCGACTTTCCCGATTGATTGCCACGTGCTGATCCGTGTGTCGTCGACGATCGTATCGGAGACGCGATCACCGACCGATACGATGTCGTAGAATTCAGGATATCGGAACGTGGTCGTGTAGTCCGCCCACCATCGCACGGCCGTACGCGGCAGCCAGCGGGTGGTGTGCTTGATGTAGAAGCTCCCCCACGGCAGTTTGGTCAGCATACGATTGCCACGATAGAACATCCGCACAGTGAGGGATTCATCACGCGCGAAGTCGCGTTCACTGCGCACCAGCATCCAGCCGCCTTCATCGTTGTAGATGTAGGGAGCATCGACACCATTCACGCGGATACTGTCGATCTCGAGATCCGGCGCACAGGTGAACGGCAGAACGGCCACACCCTCGCGACGCGAGCGACAGTGCACCGTGACATCGAGTGTCATGTCCCCGACACTCTTAAGATCGACGACCGTCTCGTACTTGTCGATATCGATTCCACCATTACGCCAGGCATCGCGCAACAGCACGTCTGACACCGTGTCGGAGGGACGATAGGAGCACACCAGATCGACGAGACCGGGTTCCACGATACCGCCGGGGCGTTCCCACAACGTGACCGGTTCACGGCTGGTGGCGTCATAGTAGAAGTGCAAATGACCCTGATCGTCAAGATCGGGGCGGATGTACAGCCACGGGATGGGCGGCGCGCTGTTGGTTGCCATTTCCCAGCCGCGCGCGGCGAAATCGAGCGTCAAATGCTGACGTGCCGTCTTCTCATACCACCGCAATCGTGAGCGGTTTGCCTCCGGTTCGTGTGGGGACCGGGTGTCAACGCAGCGGGCGAGGGCTTGCGCGGTTGCCGTGTCGAAGTAGCGAGTGTAGAATTCGTCGAACTCGGTGGTGAGAATGGTGTCGTCACAGAATCGCTCCAATTGATCGCGCTCCAGCCGGTCGGGAGGCGCAAACTCAAAGGAGCCTTTTCCTTTAAAATGGCAACCCGACGGACGTCCGGCGACGGTCTGGAAGAAGCTCAATACCCCCGATTCGAAGGTATACGACCCCAACGGCGTATCCCAGCGGCTGCCCGGGAGCACCTCGAACGAGCGAGCTTCGTCGAGCTGGACTTTCTTCAGCGAATCATAGATGGCGCGGTCGTTTCCGTCGAGAGTGATGTCAATCTCCGCCAGTGCCGTAGCCGGTGGGCACATGGCTACAACAGCGAGCAGGAGTCCCCTCATCAACGAGCCGCTTCGCCACCGTCGGCGAGGCCGTGGTATGTGTATGGTAGCGCGAGCAGACATGGCGTCTACTCATTGTACAACTTGCCGAGTCAGAAATTTAGAGAAAATCTGAGCGTAGCCGCTGATGTGCCGCGCGGCATCTTATTCAGTATCTGGCATTGGTGCACCAATCGGTACCGGCCCGTTACGGAAGATATAGTCGATCAAATACAAGACATCGTTGATGTTGACGTCAGCTATGCCGTCGCATTCTTCTGCACCGGAAATCCGTGCCGGGGGACCGTTGAAGAACATATACTCGATCAACAAATTCAGGTCTACGGCATCGATTACCCCATTGTGGTCAAGATCGCCGTGAATTGGAAAGACCACCATGACGGCATTCGGCGGTCCAAGCGGGCTGGTCTGCCCGTCAGAATCAATGGCCGAAGTCCGGTAGAGATATACCCCTTCCGGTTTGCCGGTAACCATGAACGATGAACCCGGTGCGCCGTCAACGAGTGTGGATGTAGAACTGTATGATTGCACCGGTCCGATGTCGTCAACGTAAAGGCCTTCGTTGAGAAATCCGGCATCGGTCTCATAGGAAATTCTGATCAGAACATACTGTCCTGCGTAGGCGGACAGATCGAAGCCGGCGGTGACAAAACCGTTGGATGAACCGGTGATTCCATGACCACGGTTGAACCCGTTGGGATTGGCTGACGTGGTGATGTTGCCGGGCACGGTGACAAACGACTCACCGCCATCGGTGGAAAGTTCGACGTAGGCATAATCATACCCGAATTCGATGTTGTACCACGCCTGGAACGTCAGTGAGTCGTGCGGCTCGACAAGGAGATACTCGGAGGCCGTCATGCGCATCCGGCTGGCGTTGGCGGCGCCGCTGTAGTAGCTGTGAGCCCCGGACGCTGCACGGGTCGTCGACAGGGAGAAGCCGTCAAATATCCAATCGGTCACCACTGCAGATTCGGCATCATCGACTCTCCGATACGGGTCTTCCAATTCAATCAGTTTGAAGAGCACCGCCGGGTTGGCACCACCGGGATCGGACCACGTGAGTTCGACATCGGCGGACGTCGCTGTGTCGGGGGTGGTCCAAATTGGTATCGCGGGAGGAAAGATGCGCTCCGGATAGCCGGCCAGTTCAAGGAAGAGCAGATTCGGCTCGATGTTCTCCTCGATGAGAGCGGGGATGTCGTCTTCGGGTGGCCAGAAACCCTGCTGGCTGGAGCCGACCTCGGGCGTGAACGCGAGGACGGAGTTGTGCTCGGTGGTGGCGCCATACGCCCAGTCATTGGCGTCGCCATTGGTGAGATACAGCGCCCATCCGACGGCCGGTCCGTAGCTGTTGAACGTCGCCAGCGAATCACCGATGGTACGAAACAGTTGTTCGTCGGAAGTGTAGAGGCGGTCGTACCCCCACGGCCACAAATACAAGTCACCATACGAATGGTAATTTACCATGAACACCAAATCGCGCGAATTGAGGAACGCTCGGATCGCCTGCGTTTCCGGCTCCGAGAATGGCGATGGACCGCGGTAGGTTTCACTGAAGGGAAACTGCGACGACCCGGTGTTGTCGTAGCCCCACTCGTAACCGTAATTCCGATTCAGGTCGACACCGAAGGAACCGTCGTTATTGTCACGGCGGTTCTTGCGCCACATGCCGCCGCCATTCGGGGCATGGGTCGTGTTGAATACATAACCGTCTGGATTCACGCACGGAATGAACCATATTTCACAGTGGTCGACGATCTCCGTGATTCGTGAATCAACACCATATCCGTCTGTCAGTCGGTTGATCGTCTCCAGCACGATCTCCATGCTGATCGGTTCACGGGCGTGGTGCAGTCCGGTGAACAGAACCTCAGGTTCGTCCTCGTCGATTGCAGGATTATCAGAGATCTTGATCGCCCAAACGTTCCGGCCCTCAACCGATGTGCCGATCGAGTAGCGGGCCGTGGAGATGCCGGAGTGCTCGGTGTGAATCGAGTCGAGCAGCGCGAGCGCCTGAGCCAATGTGCGGAATCCGCCGTTCGGAGATGATGTCGCCGGAGTGAAGGACTCATACCAGTTGTGGTTGAGGACGTCGAGGGAATGGCCCGCCCGCCGAAGCGAATCCAGCGTTGTCTGCGTCAGCAGCACCGTGAAGAAACCGTCTTTGGCTGTCGGAACGTCTTCGAGAACGTCAATGCCGCGCGCGAGTGCCAGTGGGAGTGTGCCTTTATCGGTCACATACCAGCGGGCGATAATCGATTTCGCCAGGAACTGCCGGTGCTGATCACTCAGTGGTGAGACACCGGCATCATCTCCTCGGGCGATCGCCGGGTGCCCCCCGGTTCTACTGTGGGAAAGTTGAATTTGTGATTCAGGCGGATGTGGTCCACGTTGGAGTCTATTAGTCAACGGAACCGTTCCTGCAGCAGCGCTGTAAGGCGCCAAAGCATTGGCCATGAGCCATATGCCAACGGTCGTCACGAGGAGTTGTTTCATGTGTGCGTTCATGACGGACGTACTTTGCTTGAGAGCGGTACTCACGCGTAACTATTTGTTCACTGGAATATAGCACAACTACTCTGGTTTGCAACCGCGGGGGAGATACATGATCGGCGGACGCAAAAACCGTTAAAACGGTTGGTAGTAGTTGCGGGAGGCGCGTCACACCCGGCTAAAGAACGTGTTGAAAAGGCGATCGGACAAGATCACTCGACAAGCTCGGGACAGTCTGTCTGCCCCAGACGTCGACTCGTCGGGACTGAATGGGAGACGTCTGGGACACCCTCATCCTGTCTGGACATTCGGCGAAGCCGAACAGCGTTCTTCCACACAACCTAAAGCCGGGTGTGAGAATGCAAATAGCCGCTTCAAGCGGGCTCTGAGTGTGAGCAGGCGCGCCGTACGGGCGCGGTCTCCGCATCCATCGCTGCTTGCCCAGTTGCCCAAATGATCGGTGCAACAGATCGGTCTCATCTGTGGGACATCCTCCGAACATCGGCACGACTGACCATCGACGGAATTCGCAGGCGACAAAAAACAGGCGCGCCGATGGGCGCGCCTGTGTATGACGTTTGTTGAACTGGTTTACTGCGCGCCGACCGGCGGTGCGC
>WJJR01000008.1 GCA_014729565.1 Candidatus Zixiibacteriota bacterium
CAACTCGTATTGACCTAATAACATCATCAGTCGGCTGCTGCCGGAACGGAGGTGGACAATGCGTTCTGTCGTGTGGGTTTGGCTTGTGGTGGGCGTGATTGGTCTTTCGGTCGCTACCCACAATATTGCGCAGGCCGTGGAGGCAAGTACTCCCGATTGCGCGGACATCGATCTGGCACATCTGTCGTATGTGCACGAACTGCTTCATCTATCGGAGGCGTATCCGGACCAGATCTGGCCGTCACTCGACTACCGTGAGATCCCCATTGTAATCTATCGTCCCGACTCCATTGCGTATTTGTTCAATCATCCCGAGCCACCGTCAGAATTCTCACCAATCCAGACTCTCCCCTGGGAATCTGACCCGCCAATCTGCGTCCATCATGGCCCATTCCGGAACTTCGTCGGCCAGATGTGGATTTGGGAAGACATCGCGGGCCGTTCGGCGCTGGTGTATCCGTATGGGCCGGACTCAACCTGGGAGTCTCGCTTCATGCTCACGGTGGCGCACGAGGCATTTCACACATATCAGGTGACCGGCTTTGCCGACCTCGGTGATTCGCGTGAAGAACTTTATCCCCTGACGAACGTCGATAACATTGCCCTGGCCACACTCGAGAATCTCATTCTCATCGATGCGCTGACGGCACTCGAGAACGAAAACCACACAGGCATCATCACACGCGCTGCGGAATTCGTGACGGTGCGCGAGCGTCGTTGGCACATTGCACCGGACTTCGTCGGACACCACGAGCGCGTCAAGGAGCGAACGGAGAACACGGCGTTCTACGTGGAGACCAAGCTCGCGGAGTTGGGTGGTCGCGAGGAGTACAGACCCACCGATTTCGCGGATTACGCTCGCTTCAATCCGTATCGCACGCGATCGATGGTGTTGCAGGATTTGCGTGACGGAATCGCGGCCCACATCACCAACGGCGCCATCGATCCAATGGCGATGCCGCGTTACCGGATATATGACAACGGCGCTGCACTTGGCTACATGCTCGATGTCCTCGGCCCGGACAATTGGAAAGAGATCGTGTCATCCGACACTCTGGCTGCCTACCATGAGCTACTTCTGCAGGCATTGGCAGGTGAGACTCTGGACACGCAACTCGAAGCGATTAAGGAGCGGTACGGCTACGACACCATCCATGCGGCGGCGGCCGCCAATGTGCACGTCTATCTCGACGAGGTTCGTGAACTTGAAGAGACAATCAAGTCGCAGGGGCATTGCTGCATTGAGGTGGCGATGTTGACGGCCGGTGGCTTGTCGAAGAGCAAACGGTCACGGGCCCGTGTGCTCTACGCCGATGACGGGCGCGCAACGTTGATCGAATCCGCTGATCGGTTTGTCCTGGAAAACCCGCGCGGATCGGTCGCCATCAAGAACCATGGTTTGACCTACCGCCGCTCGGAAGACCGCGACACCGCGTACGTGTGCACCTACATTCAGGATGGACCCGATCATGCGGTATTCGACGGTCAGAAACGACGCCTCTCCCCCGGCCAGTACAGTGCCGATTCTGCAATCACCTGTACGATCGGTGACGTGATCGCCGTCCACGGCGAACGGGGAACGATCACGGTGTCGGACACGCTGGTGTCGATCGTGATACAATGAAATCGGCGATGCTACGACGTCTTTGTCCCCACGGTCAACAGATGCGCGGTCACGGCCATCGCCGATGGGTCCGATTCGATCCGGCGAATACATTCGAGAAGCATCGCGCGGCGGCTGGGATCGTTCAAACGTTCGTCGAGATCCTGCAGCAAAAACGCCGGTCCTTCGACGGCGGCAGTGAGGTCGTGACGGAATCCCGCCGCCTCCAACTCGTTCTGTAATGTTGCCGGATCGTGGAAATGGGCCTCGGTGAAGTAGTTGGGATTGTCGGTCGGGTTGGTGTGATGGCCGGTATCGAGGTCCTGGTCGACAATCTCATCGAAGACCGGATCATCAATTTCGGAAATGATCTTACCGTCGATCAGCGATGCCAGGCGGGATATCGCGGCGGCAATGACGATGCCATCCGGCTTGAGCACGCGCAGGGCGTGACGCAGCGCCGTGAGGCGATCGTCGTAATTCGGCAAGTGGTACAGCGGCCCGAGCATCAACACCACATCGACCGACGCGTCATCCAACGGCAATTCGCGTGCATCGGCAATGATATAACGCGCGATGTGATTCTGTTCTTTCCGCTCGTCGGTGTCCCGGGCCTGCGCGACGTGGTGTGCCACCAGGTCGATCAAATAGACCTCGTATCCCTTCTCGGCCAACCAGCGGGCGTACACACCGGTCCCGCCGCCGACATCGGCGATGACCGCCGGCGAATCGGGGAGATATCGAGTGATGATCTCTTCGCTACGAATACGTTCCAGTTGTCCGCGTGCGTCATTGAGGCGTTGGGACTCGTCGAATTCGCGGTAGTGTTTGTTGATCGTATCCATAGGCGCTCAGTCCATACGCTCGGCGTCACCGTAAGACAAACAAAAATGTGTGTCGCACTGCTGACGGAGTCAACCCGGGAGATGGTGAGCGCAGTAGGCGTGCGATTGATGTTGGGGTGCCCCACCGTGGCTCAGCGCCGTAGGCGCTTATGTGAGTGGTGCAACGTTCATAGCCCGCTCCAGCGGGCTTCTTGTATTTTAACCCCCGGTGGTAAGTTCACCCTACATACTCACACCGAGATAGGGTTCGGCATGCTCACCCTGAAGGGTTCGGCGCTCCCAGAGTTCGGCACGCTCACCTTAAGGGGCTGATCCTCCGGCGATACTCAAATACAAAGAGGACCCAGTGTGCCACTGTACCTTGGTCAGTGGCACTGTTACAATCCTCCTTCGAATCACATTAAACACTGACACTCGACTGTCCACTAGAGCTCATCAATTGTCATCCTCGGCACGACGAGCAAGCTCGTGCTACCACTGACCAAGGTCAGCGGCACCCGCTCATATATGATGGAATGAATTGCCTCCGGAGAATCTTAACGCGCCGCAACTCGATTTCGCTCGTTGTAAACAAGCGATGGGCACCTCACTCCACATACTCACGCCGAGCTGCGCTTCGGCACGCTCACCCTGAAGGGCTCGGCGGTCCGTTTGTTTCTGCACCGAGCTGGGGCTCGGTGCTCCGGGGTACGGTGCCCAGGTGCCGGGTGCCCTACTGTTTTGCAGTCCGCACCTACTTGGTCATTGGCGCGATGCGCAGGGCTTGTGACTGACGGAGGCTGCGTCACAAATCGATGCCACACAGCCCTGCCGCACCGCTTATCACGCCGGGCGAAGCGTGATCGCTTGATCACCGGAAGCGTCGACTTCCAGTTTCTCCAGTGTCGATGTTCCCTCGTGTGTCGAACCACTGGGTTGGTCTAACTGGCGGACGCTAAAATCGTCGGCCTTGCACTTGCGACTGAGAAACCCGGTGAAAATCCGCGCCAAGTCTTCGGCGATCGGCAGCAGCCCTTCCACAAAACACAATCGTTCGCTGGTGTTCACGTGGACTTGACTGTCCGATCGTACCCTGGCCCGTCCGTGCAGTGACTCCGCAGCGGCCACAGCCAACACCAATGTTTCGAGAATGACCGGAATTGGCGCGCTTGGTCCGAACCGATACTCGTAGGAGATGGTGTCGTTCCCGTGGTTCATAACTCTCCCTGAATTCTTCCCTTCTTCAATTGTCAGTTTCCCGGAATCTGACCTCGCGACCAAAATGCCATGCCTTTAACCTCTTGTCTGTAGGGCATTTTCCGCTAGCGAGTTAGGTGTTTGCCGCTCCCAGAAACAGACCGAATCGAAGCGGGATGTGATGGGTCTAGCAGCCAAGTTCCTGGGTGGATGATGGGTGTCGGTTGCCGGATGCTCCGGCAACTAACGACCGTCCGAGAGACCGCACGTTGAGGGATGATAGGGGATGGTCCGTCGGGCAAAACCCGCCTCTCGCTTCTCTGTTTCGTACGCAGTCGAAAACACTGGTTTTCAAAGACTTAAGTTTGGATATTGGTCACATCACCGGCTTGGCGTAAGACAGTCTCATAGCAAACAGCGTATCGAGAATTGTAGTGCGTCGACCGGATCGACTGTACTGTCCTGCAACCTGTGTTGTGGGCTAAAAAGCAGAAGACGTCGACGGGTTCATCGGTATCGTCCTCGTATTCTCAACGAATGCCTGCTTGAAGGGACGCGATACCAATGGAAGCAGACGAATCAACCGCAGCGGGCGACCGCGTATCGACCGGTATCGATGGTCTCGATGAAGTACTGGGCGGTGGCTTGCCTCGCAGTTACACCTATCTGATTCAAGGCCCACCCGGTACGGGGAAAACGACGCTGGCTCTGCGTTTCTGCATGGCCGGTGCGGCGCGCAATGAGCGTGTTTTGTATGTTACAACAGTCGAACCCAAAAGTGATCTGCACATGATTGCCCGCTCTCACGGATGGTCGCTCGATGGTATCACCATCTCCGAGCACAATTCCCAGGAGCAGGATGCCGAGGCGATTGAACAGTCGGTGTTTCATCCCGCCGAAGTGGAGTTGCCCCGGTTGATCGAGAACCTGCTCGCAATCATCGACCAGATCAAACCGCAACGCCTGGTGGTTGACTCGCTGTCAGAGATTCGACTCCTCGATGCCGATCGGCGCTGGTTTCGCCGGCAGGTGATCGGTCTGCAGCGGGCGTTGAGCCATTACGACTGCACAACTTTGTTGTGTGACGACCGACTGACGGATAAACAGCCGGTCGAGAGCAGTGTGCGCGGTGTCATCAATTTGGAATTGACCACACCGGAATATGGCCCGGACCATGGACGACTGCGCGTGGCCAAGTTGCGGGGCAGCCCATACGCCTCGGGTCATCACGACTACCGTATTCTCACCGGTAGTTTTGACGTTTACCCGCGCCTGGTGGGCTCTGATGACCGGCACGAGCGTGACTCGGAAACCATCTCCACGGGTGTCGCCGAGTTGGATTCGCTGTATGGCGGAGGCGGCCTTGATCGGGGTTCCTCGGTCCTGTTGCTGGGACCGGCGGGATGCGGCAAGTCGATTGTTTCAAGCCAAATCGTCATGGCGGCGGCCGACCGTGGCGAACACGCCGCGGTGTACCTGTTTGACGAGAACATACACACGTTTCTGAAGCGGTCGCGCTCTCTGGGAATGAATTTGAGACGACACGTCGAATCCGGGTCCATCGATGTTCGGCAAGTGGACCCCGCCGAAATGACACCCGGGGAATTCAGCCACATAGTCCGTGAGAGTGTCATGCAGAATGGCGTTCGTCTGGTCGTGATCGACAGCCTGGCCGGATACATCCACGCGATGCCGAATGAGCGGTTGCTGGCTCTTCACATCCATGAGCTACTGAACTATCTTTGCAATCGTGAGGTCACTGTACTGCTCACCATGGCGCAGCACGGTCTTCCGGGAACGCCGCCTAACTCGCCGGTTGATTTGAGTTACATATCCGATTCTGTCATGCTGTTGAATCATTTTGAATGTAAAGGCGAAATTCGCAAGGCCATTTCGGTCTACAAACGACGTGGTGGCGATCATGAGCGACACATTCGAGAACTCCAGTTCACGTCCGGCGGAATCCGCATCGGGGAGCCGCTCACACAATTCCGCGGAATCCTCACCGGGAACCCGGACTTCACGGGTACGGCTTTACCCGATGTCACAAGGCACGATCAGGAAGAAACGCTTACCGGCAGCTGATTCGGCATCCGATCCAGCGTCCCGCATCTTGATCCTGGCACCGTTTGGGAATGACGCCGGCGAGATCAGGCGAATGCTGAGCCAGGCCGGCATTGACAGCGAGCGCTGTGAGACCGGGACCAACCTCTGCACCGAGATCGACCGCGGTGCAGCGGCGGCGTTGATCACCCGGGAAGCCCTGACGTCCCAACTACAACGGGCCATATCAGCCACGTTGACCCGTCAACCCTACTGGTCGGAATTTCCCATCGTTGTCCTGGGCTCGAGCGGGTCCACACAGCGTCAGAACTGGGAGGCATTGCAGGGACTGGAAGGCACCGCGCATCTGGTGTTGATCCAACGTCCCGTTACGGTCACCACCCTCCTCACGGTGGTTCGTACCGCGCTGAATGCCCGTCAAAAACAGTATCAAATTCGTGATGAGATTGCGGCGCGCGAAGCGGTGGAACGGGCGCTCCGCGAGAGCGAAGCCAAGTATCGGTCGATCTTCGAGCACATCGACGAAGGATTCAACTTGTTTGAAGTTCTCAAAGACGAACGTGGCAACGTCGTGGACGGCATGTTCCTTGAAGTGAATCCGGCCTATGAACAGCAGACGGGACTGGAGGCCGAACACGTCGTTGGGCGTCGGTTGACTGAGATCTTCCCGCGCTTCGAACGCGTCTGGTGGGAGGCCATCAAGTCGGTCGTCGAGACGGGCGAGCCCATCCGCGTCGAGAGTTTCAGTGAGGACACCAGACGTTACTATGAGGTCAGTTGCTTCGCCTTTGCGCCAGAGCGTATCTGCGGATTGTTTCGCGATATCACCGAGCGCAAGCAGTCCGAACAGATGTTGCGTGATATGAACAAGACGCTCGAAGATAAGGTCGCTGAACGCACCGAGGTGGCCGAGCGGCGCGCGGGCGACCTGAGTCGTATGGCCGCCGAACTCAGTCGGGCCGAACAAACCGAACGCAAGCGGCTCGGGAAAATTTTACACGACGATCTCCAGCAGATTCTCCTGGCGAGCATCTGGCGGCTGCACGCGCTGGAATGCACAAATTCGGCGCAAGAGAGAGGCAAAGATGACGTCGAGAAACTGCTGAATGACTGCCTGCAGTCATCGCGCAGCCTGTCGCATGAATTGAGTCCACCGGTGCTCGAGCTGGGGACATTGGACGAAATCTTCCGATGGGTGGGTGATTGGGCGCGCGACAAATACGGGCTTGATGTAACGATTGACTGCAGTGACGAACCCGCGAATATGGCCCAGCATATACGTACATTTCTCTATGAAGCTGTGCGGGAGTTGCTCGTCAATATCGTCAAGCACAGCGGACAATTCCGTGCCGCCGTTACGGTGCGGCACATCGACGCGACATTACAGGTTACTGTTGAGGATTACGGGAGCGGATTCGATCCTCGGCATGTCGAGAAGCATCTGGACAATCCACAAACGTTCGGCTTATACCGCATTCGCGAGCGCCTGATGGCCATGCAGGGCCGTCTTGATGTCGCCAGGAACGCGTCGGGCGGAGCGCAGATACAGCTCGTGGTCCCGTTATCTGGCGCCGACGAATCTCACGACGATGTGCTTCGCATTGAACTCTCCGAGGACGACGAGACCGGCCGGCAGATCGACACAACCGGGAAGAGAATACAAGTTCTGGTGGTCGATGATCACACCGTCGTGCGCCAGGGATTGGTCCAACTGCTGCGGAAGCACAGCCAGTTTGTCGTCGTGGGCGAAGCCGCCGATGGTGAGCAGGCGGTGGAAGCGGCCAGTCGTCTGCGTCCCGATGTCGTGATCATGGACGTCAGCATGCCGAACATGAACGGCATCGAGGCGACCCGCATCATCAAGAGAGACCATCCGGAGATGGTTGTCATCGGTCTCTCCTTGCACGACAAAGGGGCCGTGGCGCAATCGATGGCCAATGCGGGCGCCACCGCGTATGTACGCAAAGATGCACCCGCCGATGAGTTGCTCGACACGATTAGGCTGGCGTGTGAGACGGGGGAGTGAGGATGTTGGAGCGCTGAATCCTGGGAGCGCCGATCCTTTGGAGCGCCGAGCCCCAGCTCGGTGCAGAAAATCGAACCGCCGACCCCTTCAGGGTGAGCATGCCGAACCCCAGCTCAGCGTGAATATGTAAAGCCGCGTAGCGGCGCTTATGTGTGTGGCGCCACGTTCATAGTCCGCTTCAGCGGGCTTCTTGTATTTTAGAGCGATTGTCAGAACTATCTTCCGATTGAACACGCGATGTAGTACGGGCGCCTCGCCCGTGCCGCTTGACCGAGACGGCCATGCTACGTTTCCGAAAACCGGA
>WJJR01000372.1 GCA_014729565.1 Candidatus Zixiibacteriota bacterium
GAGAAGATGACCCCAATCCCGGTCGCCGCCGACAACGCCATCGCGGCAAACACATCCATGACGGACTTGGTGAAGATCAAGGTCGCATCGCCGACCGTACCGTCCTGAATCGAGCCAACCACAGTCATCGGTCCGACGCAGAAGAGCAACGATGCTGTCACGAACCCGCTGACGAACTTCCCCGAGGATGAACCGGTCCGCGACTTAAGCCACTCAGCAAAGCGTGCGAGCGCCGCTTCGATCGCCAGAATCTCACCGATCACGCCGCCGATAATCAACGAGCCCACGATGACCAGAAAACGCGTCCCGTCGATCACCATCGTAACGCCGATCCACAGGGTGACCAGACCAAGCGAGTTGAGCACCGACGTCTTGATCTTCTCCGGAAGACGGTCGCCGATGGCCAGGCCGATTACAGAGCCGACAATCACGGTGCCGGTGTTGACTAATGCCCCGGTCATGGGGCCTGTCTCGATGCCGAATCGCGCTTGCGCTGCATCCGTTCGGCGAGATCGAGGTAACGCTCGGAGAGCTGCCGGGCTTCGTCGGTCTGCCCGGTCGTCGCATACCACCGGCGCAGCGATGCGTAGACGTCGCTGGTAAAGACGAGGATAAACCGCGTCAACTGGTCATTCGGCGGCAACGTATCCATGGCGGTCTCGGAGACGACCAACAACGATTCCGCCGTCAGTATAGCGTCGTTCGTATCACCGAGGTCGTACGCCAACTCGGCCGCTTTGAATGTCTCCGTGAGATCCCGTATCCAACTGATCTGAACGGTGGAGCCTTCCACCTCCAGCGAGCCGGTTTCGACCGGGGGCTCGCTCGGCGGCGCTTGCTCGGCCGATTCTTCATCGGAACCGCATTGAGTAAACAACAGAAGTCCAACACATGTGATCAGGACGGGCCAGATTCTCATCAAAATGTACTCCTATGCTGCGTCAGTCGCTCACAGGCGACTTCAGCTCAAACCAAAGAATGAGATGGATACGGTCTCAGCGCAAGAGGACAATCACCGTCCCACGGTCTCAGACTCGCGGCTGGGAAGCTCGCGCAGGCGGGCCGTGAAATGGCGCAGGAAGCGGGATTGATATTCGATGGCAAAGCCGGAGGCCCGCTCACGGGCGGCGTACAGCCGCCGATAGGCGTCGACGACAAGCTGCAAATGCGTGGCGGTATAGACGCGCCGTGGAATGGCCAGGCGGACAAACTCATGTGGCGCTTGCATCTGCTTCCCCGTTTCGGGATCGGTGCCGCCGAACATGATCGAACCGATCTCCACGGTCCGGATGCCGCCCTCGCGATAGAACCCGACCGTCAGAGTCTGCCCCGGGAATTGGTGTGGGGGGATGTGAGGGTACATTGCCCCGGCATCGATGAAAACCGCATGCCCGCCGATCGGACGGACAATCTGGGCGCCGGCCTCACTCAGGCTCTCCCCCAGCCACTCGACCTGGCCGGTACGGTACTCCAGATACTCGGCTGTGAGCACTTCTTCGAGACCACGCGCTACCGCCTCGAGATCACGTCCCGCCAGCCCACCGTATGTGGGAAAACCCTCGATCACAACCATCATCTCCCGCACACGCTCAGCCAGCTCATCATCGCGTACGGCGACAAACCCACCGATGTTCGCCAGTCCATCTTTTTTCGACGACATCCAGCAGCCGTCGCCATAACTGAAAATAGTCTGTGCGATCTCCTTCAGTGAGCGGCCTGATTGATCGTGTTCACGTTGTGATACAAACCACGCATTCTCGGCGAAACGCGCACAATCGAACATTAACCGTATGTCATGCCGCTTGCAGATCTCAGCCACCTGTTTGACATTCGTTACGCTGACCGGCTGGCCACCGACCGAATTGTTCGTAATGGTCAGGACACAGACCTTGACACGACCGGGCTTGCTTTGAATCAATTCCTCAAATCGCTCACAGTCGAGATTGCCTTTGAACGGATGGTCGGCGGTGACATCTGTGCACGACGGATCCGGCAGATCGATCGGAATGGCCCCGCGATAGAGCACATTGGCACGCGTGGTATCGAAGTGTGTGTTGGAAACAACATAATCGCCCTTCTCCAACAGCAATGTGAAGAGCATGTGCTCGGCCGACCGTCCCTGGTGTGTCGGGATAACATGCGGGTATCCGGTGATATCCTGCACGACCTCCTGGAGATGGTAGTAGTTGCGGCACCCGGCGTACGATTCATCGCCCTGGAGCAAGCCACCCCACTGCCGCTGGGACATCGCGCCGGTGCCGGAGTCGGTCAATAAATCGATATAGACGTCCTCGGCCTTCAGATTGAAGACGTTGAAGCCGGCGTCGGTGAGCCGTTGTTCGCGTTCACCACGTGTCAGCAGACGAATCGGCTCGACGGCCTTAATGCGGAATGGTTCGATCGGATGGTCGCTCATTGGTCATGCTCCCTATGTACTACGGCCGGCAACACAGCCCCGGTGGCAAGCTCTAAGGTATTGATGGACAACGAGGCCAACAAGGTGAAAGGATGCGATTTGTCAGATTCACGGTGCTTGGATCATTCGGGTGATCGCATCCATCCGCAATCCGTTCCCGCCTTGACTAGTTACCTTCACTCTTCTCGAACGTTGTCACACTCAACTCACCATGCCTGTTGTAGATTGAGTATCCCGATGTCACCCACCGTTCCAGCCCACCGACAAGATATGTCACATCCGTGAATCCAATCCGCTTCAACCTCGCCGCGGCCAGACCGCCCCGGCTGTCCCGCTTGCAATAGACCACGATCTCCACTTTGGTCGAAGGGAGTTTCTTCGGCGCCATGAATTCGAGTTTGCCGCGTGGAATCCAGACAGACCCGCGAATATGGCCCGCCTCGTATTCGGCTTCGGTGCGAACGTCCAACACGACGAGCGTGTCCCCTGCGTGGAGTCGAGCGGAGAGCTCATCCACCGTCATTGAATCAACCGCTTGTTTAGCTTCGGCGACCAGTTCTTTGACCACCCCACGCATCCGTGCCGGATCTTCGACCGCAGCAGATACCGTTGTGCACATGATGGCCACTGCCATAATGCACATCAACCGCAGTAGGATCATCCGTGTCATTCGTGATGTCATTGAACTCCTCCCAAGCTTGAACTGGTACCCCACAGCTCTGGGGCCTGTTGAAGAAGTCGTGTGTTGACTCCAGACTGGCACCCCACGGCTCTGCTGTGGGA
>WJJR01000373.1 GCA_014729565.1 Candidatus Zixiibacteriota bacterium
GATTATCGGTAAGACGATTCCGTTTGCGGTGATCGGCATGATCGACCTCGGAATCGTTACGACCGTGGGGATTTTGTGGTTCGGGGTACCGTTCAATGGTAATCCGCTGCTGTTGATCCTGGGCGCGCTCTTCTATCTGCTGCCGGCGCTGGGGATGGGATTGCTCATTTCGACATTGTCGAAAACACAGCAGGAAGCGTTTATGTTGAGTTTCCTGGTGATCATGCCGGTGATTCTGTTGTCGGGGTTCATGTTTCCAATCAGCAGTATGCCGAAAGTCTTTCAAGAGGTGACGCTGTTGAATCCGGTGCGGCACTTCTTGGAGATCATTCGCGGGATCTTTCTCAAGGGTGCGGGCCTGACAGTTCTCTGGCCGCAGTTTGTGTGGTTGTTGGGTATGGGGTTGGCGTTGATTGGTATTTCGGCGTCGCGGTTTCAGAAGACGGCGGGGTAGCCCTACGGATTGCGGATACTGTCGGGCGCGTGCGCTGTGCGTTTCGGAGCACGGCCATTAATCCGGAGACATCAGCCTTGACCTTTCATTCCATGTTGCCTGTCCGCGCACCCGCCGTGTGAGTAA
This sequence comes from Candidatus Zixiibacteriota bacterium, assembly GCA_014729565.1. Taxonomy (GTDB): domain Bacteria; phylum Zixibacteria; class MSB-5A5; order WJJR01; family WJJR01; genus WJJR01. Next base: position 581 of record WJJR01000373.1, read on the forward strand.
TTGCAGATGTGAGTTACGCGCGCCCTGATGGCACAAACCGCCATCAGGGCCACGAGTCTGTATGGCGGTGTTGTCGCGGGGCGGCGGATGCGCGGTCGGGGAGGCCGTGGTGGATGTGGATCAATGACCTTCGGGGTAGTCGCTCGTGATATGTTAACGTTCAGCGCATCCGCCCTACGGTGTGTGCAGAATGAGACCGCTACCGTATGCGCCGCCGGCGATTCTTCATGAAGTCCCAGAAGACGTAGCCGCCGAGACGATCGGATGGCGTGAAGTAGGCGCGGCCTTTGTTGAGTTCAGTGAGTTTGCGCACGAATTGCTGCAGATACGGATCAGCCGTGACCATGAATGTCGTGATTGAAATCTTCTTCTTGCGACAGATAACCGCTTCATCGAGTGTGCGATTGACGATTACCGGGTCGAGACCGATCGGATTCTTGTACAATTGACCGTTGCTGCGACGGATCACCGACGGTTTGCCATCGGTAATCATGAAGATCTGTTTGTTGTGATGTTTGCGGTGGAGCAGAATCTGCCGTGCCGCGCGCAGACCGGCCTGGGTGTTGGTATGGAACGGGCCGACACCGACATACGCCAGGTCGGCCACGTTGACTTCAATCGCATCGTCGCCAAACAACACGATATTGAGTGCATCCTTCGGATACTGCGTGAGGATCATCTCGGCGAACGCCATCGCGACCTGCTTGGCGGGCGTGATGCGGTCTTCGCCGTAGAGGATCATCGAATGCGAAATGTCGAGCAGGAGCACCGTAGCACACGACGTCGCCGCTTCGGTCTGACGCACCGACAAATCGGGTTCGGTCAATGACCAGCGATCGGGTCCGGCGCGGCGCATCGCGTTGGTGAACGATTCGTTGAAATCAATGTCGTGCGTGGCGTCACCGAAATTGTACGGGCGACGCTCGGGGAGTTGCTCGCTTGAGCCCTGACCCTCACGGGGAATCGGATGGTCACCCCGCGCGTCCGATTTCAACGATGAGAACACCTGATCGAGAGTCGTCTGGCGGATTTGTTTCTCACCCTTCGGCGTCAACGTATGACGACTGTCGCGCTCCTGGATGATCCGATCCTTCTTGAGTTTTTGCCGGAACTCTTCCAGGTCAATGTGGTCGCCGAGAATGCCCTGCTCCTGGAGGTATTTCATCCAGTGCAGCGCCTCGTCGACGTCGCCGTTGGTTTGCAGCAACAGATAGTTGAACAGACGCATCAGGTCGCGCTCGGCGAGGATGCGTCGGATCAATTCTTCGTCCCATTTGGTGTACTGATATTTCATAAACTCGCAAGATTCTTGTAGTGCGGCCGCCTCGGCCGCACACCGCGGGCACATCGACTACCTCAGTAAAAACGAGCCCCCCGCAGTATAAAGTCCTTAGTCTTCCCGTCCGCTGACGTTGTGCAGCATCGTCGCCAGCATGTCGGTGTATTTGTACATCGAGTCGACCGCGGTTTTGGCGATCAGGTTTTGCTGGTGCAATCCCTCCAACACGAACTCCATACCGAGCGCCGTGGTTTCGGGCGTGTCGGTTTTGAGGAATTGCTGCGCAATGCGCTTCAGGGTCGGCACGCTTTCTAACGCACTCTGGTAATCGTCGAAGATGCTGTCGTCGGAAACATCGACCGCCGTGTCACCGGAAAAGTGACTGATGACCTTGCCGAAAATCGGATCAGCCTTCGCCGGCAGACCATTGTCTTTTTCAATCGGCGGAAAATGCCGTTCGAAGACATTGGCCACGGCGCGTCCAAGGACATTCACCGCGATCATGCGCGGCCCTTCGCGTTCACCCTCGTACACCAATTCCACTTTGCCCGTGATTGATGGGATCGCCGCGTTCAGATCGGCCATACGCGGAATCGTAATGCTCTCGCCTGTCAGCAGATTGCGCCGTTCGACATTGGAGATCACGTTCTCGACCACCGAAATCGGCACGCGTGCGGAGACACCGGATGACTGATCGATGTACTCGGACTCGCGCGCGGCGAAGGCGACTTCCTCAATGATCTCGCGATAGAATTCCGGAATATCGGTTTTGGATCCGTTGCGCGATGCCCACGCTTCCTGCTCGGTGATCTTCATCGATTCGGCCACGGTGTTCGGGTAGTGCGTGATGATCTGCGAATCGATGCGATCTTTCAACGGTGTGATGATGTTGCCGCGATTGGTGTAATCTTCCGGATTCGCCGTAAAAACGAGCGCGACATCGAGCGGAATGCGCACCGGGTAGCCGCGGATCTGCAAGTCGCTTTCTTCGAGAATATTGAGCAGGCCAACCTGGATTCGCGGCTGCAGATCGGGCAATTCGTTGATCGTGAACACACCGCGATTGGTGCGCGGCACGATACCGTAGTGAATCGTCTCTTCATCGGAGAAATCACGCATTTCGCGCGCGGCCTTGATCGGATCGAGATCACCGATCAGATCGGCAATGGTGACATCCGGCGTGGCGAGCTTCTCCTGATAGCGCAGATCGCGGTGAATCCACTCGATCGGCGTGTCATCACCCTGCTCGGCCAACACCCGACGCGAATACGCGCACGACGGATTCAGCGGATGACAGTTCAACGGCGATCCAGCGATGACCGGGGTGTATTCATCGAGCAACAGCGTCAGTGTACGTGCCAGACGCGTCTTCGCCTGCCCGCGCAAACCGAGCAAAATGAAGTGATGCCGCGAGAGGACCGCGTTGACCAGCGAGGGGATCACGGTCTTGTCGTAGCCGACGATCCCAGGAAAAAGGGCCTCGCCGGATTGGATGCGGGCAATCAGGTTACGCCGCATTTCGTCTTTGACTGATTCGTAGACTGCTTTAGTCTTCTTAAAGGCCCCGAGAGTCGTTGGCCGCTGTTTGGTCATTTGTCCTTCCTTCATTCAGTATGGAGCGATACTGCCCACTTCAGTTGAACGCATCCCGCCGACACCTGTTGGAACACCGATCAGGCAGGAACCGTTTCAGTGATTCTGTTGATTACGAGCCCACTGAGTAGCTTGGGGAAGAAAAAGGTCGATTCTTGTGGTAAATTGTGGCGTTTACGCGCGACATCGAAGATCGCCGACAGGGGCGTTGGCGGCAAGATGAAGCCTAACTGATACTTACCCGCCTGCACCGATTCAGTCACCATCGCGGCATCCTGGGGGAAATCCAGCCCCTTGCCCTCGGCAATGTCGGGTCCGCTGAGGCCGATTGAGCCTCTCAGGATGCCAAACTCAAAGACGGCCGTAGCCAACTGGCGGTACGCCTCATCGTCGTGGTACGGCCACGACCAGTCATCGGGGACCGGATTGGGCGCCTCGACAATGTAGGATGGATCGGATTTCGGACCGACCATGCCGAAAGCGATGCGTCCATGACGCGCTCGCTCATCGGTGATCGATTCAAGTCGCTTGGCCCGATCTGCCGGTGACAGTCCATCGGTGCTGATTTCCTGAATGGAAAACCGGTCGGCGAGACGTTCGAGGAAGCGAGCGAACTCCCAATCGTCGGAGCGCGCAATGAGGCGGTGTATCGGACGCACCGATGTTCCGGGCGCATCGGCATTGAAAAACGCCATCATCGCATAGGCCCAGCGTTCGTCGCGGACCTCGCGCCACGAGTCGAAAGCGGCGGCAGTGCGATGGTGCCCATCGGCAATCACACAATCCATCTCGGTCATCTGGCGCACTAAGCGGTCGATGAACGATTGATCGCCGCAGCGATACAAGCGGTGTTCCGATGTGTCGGGCTGCGTGGCATTCAGTATCGGCGGACCGAAATCGCAATGACGCAGCAGACGGTCGACCGACATGTGCGGATCGGAGTAGATCATGAAGATCAGACCGATATCAGCTTCGGTGGCCTTGCGCATCTGCGAACGATCCTCGCGCACGTGGGCGTGCGTTTCTTCGTGAGTGAACCATCGTGTATCGCGCAAATCACCGAGCGCGATGAACCCGTTGCGGGTCACCTCGTACGAGCCGTTCATGTACGACTGCAAGTACGGATAAATCCCGGGGCCGGCATCCGGGGTGAGGACACCGTCGGCGATCCAACTGCTCAGCAGTGTCTGCGCCTGACCATAGCGGTCACCGGACGAGTCCGGCCCGCCATCAGGTGGGGCTTTGATCACCCGGGCGATGTTGTACGGGCTTTGCGCCTCGAGTTGCGCGATCAGTTGATCGTTGTATTGATCGTACGGCGGACTGGCGCAGAGCGACGGGTCGCCGACCCTGGCGGTGTTGTAGCGCCAGCCGCGAAAGGGCTTAATGCGGATGGGTTTACTCCTCCTCTAACCTCCCCGCCGATAATCAGGCGGGGTTGTCGCGCCAATTCAAGGCTGGATTTCAAGGTGAGGACGTTCGGCTGCGAATACTTCGCCACAGATGGCGGCGTCATCGATTCCGGCATTGTTCAGGCGCTGCATCAGGTCGGCCGACTTGTTCTCCGGAACGGCAATGAGCAGACCACCGGACGTCTGTGGATCGAAATAGAGCTGCTGTCTGTCGGTTTGAATGTCACTGTGGAATCGAACAATCTCCGGCAATGAATCGCTTTCGGCGAGTTTCACACCCGTTTTGATTCCCTGCCCAATCAACTCTTCCGCCACATTCCAGCGGGGTACTTTCGCATCGAAGAAGCGAATGCCAACCTGGCTGGCTGTGGCGACCTCGTAGCCATGGCCGCACAGTCCGAAACCGGTGATGTCGGTGGCGGCGTTGACACCGACGGCGATCATCGCCTCGCATGCCGAACGGTTAAGCTGCGCCATTCGCTCGTAGACGAGTTTGTCTGCTCGGTCTTCGACAAAACCTTTCTTAACTCCGGCCATGACCACACCGGTGCCGATCGGTTTGGTGAGAATCAAAACATCACCGGGTTTGGCGCCGGAGTTTGTTGTCAGGTCGCGCTCTTTGACCAGACCGGTAACCGACAGGCCGAATTTCAACACATCGTCTTTGACCGTGTGCCCGCCGATCAGCGCAGCACCCGCCTCGGTTATTGTCGACAACGCACCACGCAGGATCTCGGTAAGCCAGTTGCGATCTATTCCCTTGGTGGGGAAACAACAGAGATTCAGGCAGGCCTTCGGCTGGCCGCCCATGGCGTAGATATCGGAGAGCGAGTTGGCGGCGGCAATGCGTCCATAAAGGTATGGATCGTCGCAGGTCGGATTGATGATATCGGCCGTCATGACCAGACACAGGTCACCATCCAGGCGATAGACGCCCGCATCATCGGATGTCTGCAACCCCACTATAACCTCAGGCGGGGTTGGGATATCGAGCTGCTGCACAATGGCATTCAGGTCCACCGGACCCAGTTTTCCCGCTCAACCACCGGCGGTGGCGTATTGGGTGAGCCGGGCAGCTTCGTTGGTCGAGCATTCGCTCATCTGATGGTGTTCTCCGTGTCGATCGGGATACCAGGACCCCGAGTCCGTTCCGGTTTCGTACTCGGTAACATACGATATGCCACATGGTTTCGTCGGATCATTCTGCCAGTTCCGGAAGAGACGTGTCGGGGTGGAGATTGTTAACCTGGACGCAGGGCTTATCTTGTTGCCGATTATTCATTTATAGATATCAACAGAGCTTCTGTCCGGCAACCTGTCATTCCCATCCGCCTCGGCGGATGGGAATGACAGCAGGGAGTTCCGACGGCCGAATGCATCACTTCCCAATGATGGTGCGAGTTCATGAGAAACCGGCGAGGTGGTCCATGACGCAGCCCGTAAAGAGTGTGCATTTCATAACTTACAGGTGTATTATCGGTGGACCGGCGGCGTGAGAGGCCTCTGGTCCGGACTGGCTGATCGATGAGTAAGACACCCCAAACAGCATCTCCATCCCGGTCTCCGAAGTGGCCGGTGATCGTCGTCATTGCGGTGCTCGCCGCGACCTTTCTTGGATTCTTTGCGTACGCTTACTCTGCCAACGATGGCACTGCGGTCTTCGCCCTTGATGATCCGTACATCCACCTGGCGATGGCGCGTAATCTGGCGGAGCACGGTGTCTGGGGGGTAACTCCGGATGGGTTCACGGCCACCTCATCGGCGCCGCTGTACACACTCATCCTCGCCATTCTGTTTCTGATTACCGGACCGACGACATTCTGGTCATGGTTTCTGGCGGCAGCGGGGGGGATGGCTGTTGCCGCGCTGATTGGTTGGCGTTTGGCCGAGTGGTTTCCCAATCGCTGGATCGTCATCGTGGCGGGCCTCTGGGCAGCGGTTGTCGCCGGTGTGCCGGAATCGATGTTCACCGGGTTGGAGCATATGCTTCATGCGGTGTCGATGCTGATCGTAGCGCATCTCCTCAGTCGCTATGCCGGAGATCAACAGACCAATCGCAAGCACGACATCTATCTGCTGCTCGCCTTATTCGTGGCGGGTGGATTGCGGTATGAGAGTCTGTTCGCCGCGCCGTTTGTGTTTGGCTATGTGTTCTGGCAGGGGCGACGTAGCTTGGCCGTCCGGGCCGTGATCGCAGCGGTCATTCCGGCTGTTGTGATGGGAATCGTGCAGCTTGTGAATGGAGCGATGATTCTGCCGAATTCGCTCCTTGTCAAAGGGGTGGCCGGCCATGGTGGAGGCTTGGGTTATCTGCGACGTTTCCTGCTGCAGATTGACTCGCCCTTTGTCTCGGTACTGCTGATTCTCGCTGCAGCGGGGCTGCTGTGGGCAGTGATTAACCGTCAGCGATTGCGCGATGATCCACGGGTGGCGGCTACCGGTTTGTTCCTGACGGTTGTTCTCTTTCAGGCATTGTTTGCACAGCTTGAGCGTCGCTATGTGCCATATCTCGTGGCATTGGGCATCTGGGCGGTGATCCCCTGGATTGGCGAGTGGGCGCAAGCCGTGCGGGACCGTCTCCGTGAGTCGAGCACGACATCGGGTTGGCGCCAGGCGGCGGTGTGGGCCGTGGTGTTGTGTCTCGGTGTGTTTCCCTTTGCCGACCGCATTAAGGAGTTGGACCGGCTTCCGGGTCTGGGGCATGACGTTTACCTGCAGCAGTACCAGGTGGCGCGCTTCTTTTCCAGTGAGTATTCCGGTCAGACGGTTGCGCTGAATGATATCGGCACCACGGCCTGGGCCGGTGAGAATCGTATTCTTGACTTATGGGGTCTGGGCGATGGCAAGATTGCCTGGAAACGGTTTCGCAACAGCTATACCACTGATGATATCCGTCAGGCGGCACGGCGTGCCGATGTTGCCGCTGCCGCTGTCTATCTGCACTGGTTTGCGCCATACGGAGGGCTGCCGCCCGAGTGGACACTGGTGGGGGTTCTGCAACTGCCGCCGGGTGTGCAAACCAATGTGGCCGGGCCGCAGGTGATGTTCTACGCGCCGAGTGCGACCGAAGCGCGGATTCTCAGCCGCCGGTTGAAGGCGTTTGCCGCGACATTGCCCGAGGAAGCGATCTTTCAGGCTGCGATGTAACTGTCGTCCTATCCGATCACTCTGCCGAGCTGGGATTCGGTCTTGCTCACCCTCAAGGGCTCGGCGTCCCCGGGAGTGAGCCCACCCTAATGAGTTATCTCCTTTGGAGATAACTCATTAGGGTGGGGCACCCCACGCACTGTCAGAATTCACGCGCCGGTGTTTTGCTCCGGGCCGATTCGGTTCGTATCATCGAGAGTTGTTCGATGGGATGGATGGGACGAATGAGATCTGATGACACCATAGAGAGGGACTTGAAATGCTGAATGCTGTGATCAATGTACCGGAACCGCGCAATGAACCGGTAAAATCGTACGCGCCGGGGACCCCGGAGCGCGACGCGCTGCAAAAGGAAATTAAAGCGCAGCGCAAAGAAGAGATCGAAATACCGTTGATCATCGGCGGTGAGGAAGTGCGCAGCGGTGATCTGGGTGATTGTGTGATGCCGCATGAGCACAAGCATCTGCTCGGCAAATATCACAAAGCGTCATCAAAACATGTCGAACAGGCGATTGCGGCGGCGCGTCAGGCGGCGCCGGCCTGGGCGGCGCTCGACTGGGAACAGCGGGCAGCGATCTTCCTGAAAGCGGCAGAGTTGTTGGCCGGTCCGCACCGTCAGATTGTCAACGCCGCCACGGTCAATGGGCAGAGCAAGACCGCGTTTCAGGCCGAGATCGATTCGGCGTGCGAATTGATCGATTTCTACCGCTTCAACTGTTACTACGCGCAGAAAGTGTACGAGGAGCAGCCGGGGTCGGCGCCGGGCATCTGGGATTATGTCGAGCACCGTCCGCTCGAAGGATTCGTCTTCGCAGTCACACCGTTCAATTTCACGTCGATTGCGGGCAACCTGGCGGTGGCGCCGGCGACGGTCGGCAACGTTGCGCTGTGGAAGCCGGCATCGAGTGCGGTGTACTCAGCATACTTCATCATGAAGCTGCTGATGGAAGCGGGATTGCCGCCGGGCGTGATCAATTTCGTGCCGGGGTCGGGGGCGCAAGTGGGCGATCCGGCGCTCAATTCGCCATACCTTGCCGGGATTCACTTCACCGGGTCGACCGGCACCTTCCAGCGCATGTGGAAGCAGGTCGGCAGCAACATCAGCAATTACAGAGCGTATCCGCGCATTGTCGGTGAGACCGGCGGTAAGGATTTCGTGTTTGCACATCCGTCGGCCGATGTCGACGCGCTCGTGACCGCATTGGTGCGCGGCTCGTTTGAATACCAGGGCCAGAAATGCTCGGCGGTGTCGCGCGCGTACATTCCCGAATCGTTGTGGCCGCGGGTGAAAGAACAGCTTATCGCAGAGATTAAAGACATCAAGATGGGCGATCCGTTCGATTTCAAAAACTTCATGAACGCGGTGATCGATAAGGCGGCGTTTGAGTCGATTCAATCGTACATCGATCACGCGAAAACGTCGCCCGATGCCGAGATTCTGATCGGTGGCAACTGCGATGATTCCAAGGGGTATTTCATCGAGCCGACGGTGGTGTTGACAACCAATCCGACCTTCAAGCTCATCTGCGAGGAAATCTTCGGGCCGGTGTTGACCGTGTTTGTGTATCCCGATCTGAAGCTCATTGAAACACTACAGCAGTGCGATGAAGCGTCACCGTATGCGTTGACCGGTGCGGTCTTCTCGCAGGACCGTTACGCGGCGATGCAGATTCTGCGTGCGTTAACCGACACGGCGGGCAATTTCTACATCAACGACAA
>WJJR01000374.1 GCA_014729565.1 Candidatus Zixiibacteriota bacterium
CAGAAGATGAAAAACTGCCATCCGAAAGGATATGGGAATTCCTCTCCGAATCGAAACATCGTGATCATCGGGAGTGCGGTTGTCGTCTTGTTGATCGTGGTGGTCGCGCTCGTCCAGGACGATACCGCGGCGCCCGTGCGCAACATGCCCGCCAACACGCCCACCTCAGTTCCGAGTAGTGGAACGCAGCAACCCAGCGCTACGCAAGGCGGCGGTACGCCACAGCCTGGCCCGGCGCCCGAGGGTAAGGTCTGGTCCGAAGAGCACGGCCATTGGCATGATGCTCCCGGCACCGCCAACCCCCAGGTGCAAGGAGGGGCCCAGAGCAATTTCCAGCCCAAGCCACAACCGCCGGGGCCCGCACCGGAAGGCAAAGTCTGGTCGGAGGAACATGGTCACTGGCACGACGCCCCTGCCACTGCGACGCCGCAAGCAGCCGGTCAGTCCACTCGGCAAGAGCCGGCCGATGCCGCTGCCCAAGAGGACGGCAGCAGCCCCTAAATGGGCAGGCCTGCCGTTCGATTCACTGACCCGAGTGTGTCATGTCGGGCACTGCCGCACCCGACAACGGGTCACCTCACAACCCCCCCTGCACCTGCACTGCCCGGATGGGCAGTGGCTTTCTGCGACGTCCATCATTCGACCAGGGAATTCAAACAACTGTCAGCCCCGCGAACGCGGGGATCCAGCGTCTCTCGATGTGTAGATGAATATAAGAGAACTCCACGCCCGGTGTGACTGATCTACATTTGGGAATAAGGACCTGACTCACGTGTATTGGCGATGAATCCAGATTAGACCAACCGCTCTGCGTGTGGGGGTCACTTGATACGGTGCAGCCTTGGTAGAGGCACGCTGCTGTGCGCCACAGCCATTGCGTGCAGTCTGGTATCGTGTTCCGATGAGTCGCCGGTAGCACCAGCAACGGGAGACGAGGTCGTGTTGTTCTCTGTTGGCTACGAATACCGCCACTGGGGATTCGGTGCACGGGGCCTTTACATCAATACACAGGGGGAGATCTACCAGTACCACACAGGCCGCGACGCGGTGAGATGGGGGCCGTTTCCGTCGGATTCTATCCCATACGATAGTCTGATGGACCTCTTTCATCGGAACCGGAAACTCTCGGGGGTAGTCGATTCCGACACATTGGCTGCCATGGCCGCCCTGGTCGATGCGAGCCTGGGCGGTGAGTTGTCTCGGGCCATCTGGCTTGGCAACACCGGTCCCGCAATCAAATTCCAGGTCTATCGCCTTCACACCGATACCCGCACCTATGAACGCATCATGCTGCGTATGTTTGGGAGTTCCAAACAGATGAACAAGGCGCCCGAAGCCCGGCAACTGTTCAACTACCTGCTGCCGATCGCCAAGGCACACTGGGAAGGCGATATCCTCTACGAGTGGCCGCTTCCACTGTGATTATAGATGGGGGTTCGAGGATGACTATTCAAGTCACTGCGGCGTGGGCCGGACGATGTGCGGTCGTATCGATCATTGCTGTGTTGTTCATGTCATCCTGTACCGACACGACTGCACCGGTGGAATCGATTGAACCGAGCATCGAGGCGCCCACAATGGTGATCCCTCATCCGGTACGCGCGATTCAGCACGAAGTGATCGAAGGTGTCGATCACATAGTCACCCACGACGGACGCAATGTCACGGTCTATAGCATCAGCAAATTCCCGTTACTACGCGAGACATTCCGCGTAAACGGGAGAAGTCTGGGCGATGCGGAGATCCATCAGATTTCACTGCGGCGGTCACGATACAAGTACATGCGCATCGCGGCATCGACGCCCCACAGATGCACCCTGCTGGTCTATAGATACGTTCCACCGTACCGCTATGTTCACCGCAGGCTCCCTGGCTCCATCGAGTTGAATCCGGCCTTGGGAAGAAGGACCGAGTATCCGTTCAAGGTCCTTAACGATATACTGATTGGCGTTGTGTACGAATACGGCTATATGGTTGCCGACCTATCCTGGAGTGGCAATGGAATGTCCACCTCATTGCTAAACTGGTGGCCACCGTCGCTCGATGTACTGGCAATGACTCTTACCGGCGGGAACCTCTACGTGGTCGCAAAGGTCTGGGATGAACACACCTATCATATCTTCCGGCAAAATGTTTATCCGTTGGAAGAAGAGAGGATCGCCACCGTCACCGAAGAACTCGCCGTTCAGGACATTATGACCGACTCACGGGAAGTGTTCGCTTACCTGGTCGGCGAAGCGAAGATCGTCCGTATCGATATCAAAAGCGGCCAATCATCATGCCTTGAGTTCAATCATCACATCCAGAACGCGTTCGTGGATCGCGACGGCGACTGGCTCTATGTTAACCTGCCGTATCATGTCGCGGTCGTGCGGCTGTCAGACGATGGCTGGGGGCAGGCCGGGTCTATCATGATCAATAATGGCGAACAAGCGATTGTGAGCATCACCCTGGACAATGAGACGGTGTACATGCTCGGCTCGAATAGCCGGATCTATCGTGTCTCCGGTCCTGTCCGGTAGTTCCGGGTATTGTCAACCCCATGGCCCACTCATGGGCTCAATCTTCGCTCGATTCTCCTTGCGTCTTGATCTACTAAGAAACTAGTATGTGGGCGGACGTGAGAGCATCGCCACCTTATACCATTAGTCGCATGAGAGGGGAGAGACCCCAATGACATCACAACCGACTCACATCGAAACCCGCCTGGCGCAACTGGAGCGATCATTACGTTGTTCACGACGCCCGATGGCGCCGGCTGGATCCGCTGGCTCGATAACGAGACCCGCGCCCGCATGTTCATCCGCATCGACAGTGCCGGCACCGGGATGGTCCAATTCCTCGAGTGGCCGGCCGATGAGAAAACCGTCAAGCATCAATTGTCGGCCACAGGGGACACGACACTGAAGTGGAAGCGGTGATCGGATAACGGATTACCAATCTACTAACAGCAACTGGCCGGCGGATCGTCACTTTTTGGGGAATACCAGAAGGACTAGTGGGTAACTGGTATGAGGACCCCCACAATGTCCAGATTCGGTTGCGATACAGGTCGACCGGGATTAGCCCGTTATCACTCGTTACGTCAGGCAGTTGCCGGCTGCTGCCGATATTGGACGATAATTATCTTAATCGTTGTTCCACTCATCGGCTGTAGCGGTGACACAGTTGGACCCAGACCGGTCGAGAGATTGCCGGCCATGAGCATCCTCGGTAATCCGATCGCCGATAGCTCTCGCCTGTATCAATGCTATTTGGACACGACAGTCAGCCCATCCGAATACGTTGCCGTCATTCCATCCAACAGCTTAGACGCACTCCGTCGCGTCGATGACATCTGGGTAAGGTATTATTTACCACCGGCGTGTCATGCGGCGGAAGTCAGTGTGTGGCGGGATCCGAGCACCCGGTGGGACACGCTTGAATCCTACGCCGGCTCGGACATTTGTCATGGCCTGGGGAGTTCGAGTTGGTGGCTGCTGTCACTGATCAGCAATGACCCTCTCGCGCATTACGTCAGCAACGGAGTCTTGAGATTCAAAGGAACTCTCTCGATTCCTTCTCTCCGCCTGATTCACTATAGAAACGATTATGATTACATCGTAGTGCGTGGGGGCGGTTACCCATCTTACGAGTCACTCGGGTTCGATGGCGAGCATGTGTGGGCCGCGAAAGGCACCGCAACCGGGGACTCTCTGTCCGCTTTTAATCTGCGTGGAGAACAGATACGCAGCATGTTCCTGTCGGATGTTCACACCGCCGGTATGACATGGGACGGAGAACGATTCTGGGTCATGGTTGTTGGTAATCCTCCCCGGTTGGCAACGTTGACACTCGATGGAGTCATCAACGTTGAGTTTGAGTTACCGGTAACGTACTGGGATCGCGTCCGCGGCGATATCGCCTGGAGGGACAGCCTGATCTGGATGCCACTTGCGGTTGGAGAGGGGAGCCCCACCGGTATGAACATGATTGCCGTCGATCCCGGCGAATCACAAATGACGGGCACTGGCGTGATCGTTCAGGACGTTCCGGCCCCGGCGACGTTTCGCGATATGCTGGGAATGACGGCGGTCAATGGCGAGTTGCTGATTATCACCGGCTACGGCCACGGATTTGAAAGTCAGTTGTACCGGATGTCGCAGGATCACGTGATCAGTGAGCTTGGAACAGTGACGCTGTCGGCTGGACCCATCACCTGGGATGGCGAATCGCTCTGGATGTTGCATTCAGGACCGTCGGCGGCATGGACGAAGGGTGTTCTATTGTCGCGATTCACTGTTCCCGAGTATGAGTGAGAATGGGTGCGCAAAAGACGAGGCGGCGCGTATGATTACAAATCGATTCCGGGCTGTGCTACTCGTTGGCTGTGTATGTGCCGGTCTGTCCGCCTGTTCTGGAGACCAATCC
>WJJR01000375.1 GCA_014729565.1 Candidatus Zixiibacteriota bacterium
AACACGTTCGGCCATGCGATTGCCCGACGCCACTTCGACTTCGAGCCGCAACCGCGTGACGCCGAACAACGCCAGGTTGAGACCGGAGAAAATGCCGGAATGGATCACACACACGGCAACACCGCTCCAAACAAAGAACTCCATAACGTGTCCTTCCGTTGACGGTCGTCCCATTCACATTGGGCTAGATCAAGTATCCCTGGAAGAGAACCGCGAATCCGAGGAAAGCGAGAAAACCCACCACATCGGTGACGGTTGTGAGGATAATGCTGGAGGATTGTGCGGGATCGATGCCGACGGCTTTCATCAACAGGGGAATGCCCGCTCCCGCGAGGCCGGCGGCGATGAGATTGACGATCATCGCCAGCGCAACGACCAGGCCAAACATCGGATTGTCATTCCAGAACCACGCAACCAATCCGGTGACCACGCCGATGATCAAACCGTTCAACAAACCGATAACGCCTTCCTTGATCAGCAACCGTCGCATGGCCCCCGAACGAATCTCGCGCAACACCAATCCGCGCATCACCACCGCCAGCGACTGCGCTCCCGCGTTTCCGCCCTGGCCGGCAATGACCGGTAGGAAGACCGCGAGGATCGTAATACGTGCGATCACATCTTCGAAGATCGCCACGACCGCCGCCGCGAGAAATGCGGTCAGCAAATTGACGTGCAGCCACGGCAAACGGCGAATCATCGAAAACCGGATTGGTGAGAACGCGCGCTCCGTCCGGCCGACACCGAACATCGTCTGTAAATCCTCGGTGACACTAACGCTGATCTGTTTGACCACCTGCTCCGTCTTAATGACGCCGAGCAGCCGTCCCTCGGAATCGATCACCGGTGCGGCGAAGTACTTGCGTTGTGCGAGGACTTCGGCAATCTGTTCGCGGTCCATGAACGCATCGATCGCCAGCACATTCGTGTGCATGACATTGGCGATCAAATCGTCCGGTGACGCAATGATCAGACTGCGCATGTTCACCACGCCGACAAGACGATCACCGGGATCGATGACATACACATAGGAGGCCGCGCCGCGGGTGTGTGTAGCCGCACGGATCTTGGCGGTTGCATCTCCAACGGTAATGTCTGACCGGAGCGACAGGAAGTCGGTGCTCATCATCCGGCCCGCGCTGCCCTCCGGATAGACCAGCAATTCCTGAAGGCGCAACTTCGACTTGGGATCCAATGCGTTGATCAGCGCGGTCTGCTCTGACGACTGCAGTTGCAGCAGAATCGACGTTGCCAATTGGGGATCGAGTTCCGCGAGAATGTGTGCAGCCGTCTCCCCGGGCAGTCCCTTCAGCGCATGCGCCGCAAAGCCGGGACTGAGGTGGGGACACACGCGCGCAATGGCCGCGGGCGGCAACTCGACCAGGACCGTCTGCGCTTCGTCCTCGGTCATCGACTCGAGACTGTGCGCGGCCTGCTCGGCATTGTGATGCACGAGCTTTGCAGTCAATGTCAGCAGGGGCGTTTGGTCGGTCACTGTTCGTGTCCGGTTGTCAAAGTCGTGTCTTGTATTTGAGCGAGCCGAATGCGCACTTGGTCGGGATCGATGCTCCGCAGCGACAGACCGCTGGGCAGTGAGATATCACGTGGCGAAACCGATTTGGTCGTCCACCCGGTGGACGCATTAAATGCCGGCACCAACAAGTGAATCTGATCTTCACGGAAGAAGTAATACGCGCGTCGCGCGCCGCCCAGCGTGATGTCGACTCTCAGGGGATCGACTCGCACAAGCTCCATCCCTTTCGGAATGTGGGCAATCTCCACCGGTACAGTGTACGTGCGATATTCGGTTCGTGCCTGATGCACGAATAGGAGCCACAGGCCGACGCTGAATCCGATCGCAATCAGCTTCTCGCGCGAGTTGTGGCGAACCAATTCTCTGAGTGGCCGCTGTTCACCGGAGGGGCCGAATTCCGCATAGTAGTCGTCGATTAATTGCGACAGATCCGTGCGGTCAAGATTACGGTGGAGTTCTCCAAAGCGGGCGGCCGAGATCGTGCCGCGTTCTTCTGAAACGACCAGGCAGAGCGCATCAGTTGCCTCCGCGAGACCGAGCGCCGCGGCGTGCCGTGTCCCGTGACCACGCAGTTTACCATGCTCCCGGGAGAGGGGCAGATGGCAGCCAATGAGTTCGATGCGGTCGTCCCGGATGACAACGGCGCCGTCATGGCCCGCCGAATGCGGATCAAAGATACTGTGCAACAGCGGTTCACTGACAAGACCATCGACTTGTGTTCCTCCGTCGAGAATCCCCTCCAACGACATTTGGCCCGGAAGTACGATCAATGCTCCCGTACGGTCCGCGGCGAATTGGGACAAGATGTCAACAATGATACTGGTTGCGGTGTGCTCGCCTCGGCCCGTTTTCACGCGGGTCAGCACACCGTGGTAGCCGCGACTGGCAACACGTTCGAAAACCTGGCGAATTTCATGACGAAAGATGACAATGATCAACACCAACAACGCGGCGAAAAACCCCTGCAGCATCGTCGTCGTCAGCAGCAAATTGAACATCTGCGCGATGAGATAGAGCAGACCGACCATGACCATGCCCAGCAGGGCGAAGGCCGATCGTGTTTGTTTGAACCATACGAGCAGCACGTAGATGAGCAGCGACGCGATCGCCATATCGATCACGTCCGTGATTCGGATTTCATTGATAAACGTCATGCTCAACTCTTTGCGTGTCGTCTCACTGACGCAACGCGCCTTGTCTGAACCGTTTTGGATCACCGCCCAGCGACCGCACGAGGCGATTGGTGAGTGTTGTCTCCAGATGTCGCCAGCGGACGCCGGTGACGCGTCCATCGAGCGGCACGGCGCCGCCCGCGATACGGCCATGGCCTCCCGCACTCTGTTGATCTTCGACAACGTGTCGCAGCAGTTTCGCCGCCGATCGGAAGCGTGTCGCCAGCCGAAGGGAGAGGTGGAGTCTCTTCTTGTACCGGCCGGTCGTGAACGCAACGCGCATTCCTTCACACGACAGCAGCATGTCCGCAACCTGCGAGATCACATCGGGATTCTCAACCGATCCGAGATGCGAGACAATCGTCTTATCGACAATACTGGCATTATGAATGCCTCGCCCCAATGTTGCCAACGATTCCCGCGTCCGGCGCGGGTGCTGAATGCGAGCAAGTGCGCGGACATCGGCGTGAGGCAACAGTGTCAGGTACGTATCGATGTCTGTTTTGCTGCCTGCACGTGACAGATTCAGCGTGTCGGACAGAATGCCGTACACGAGCGCCGTCGCAAGCTTGGACGGGATGGGCTCCTCCGTCGCGAGAAGCGCCTGCGCCAGGAGCACACTGGTGGCGCCCGCTGTATTGTCGATGTGAACGAAGTCGGCGTCATGCGACCCGAGCGCTTCGTGCTGGTCGATGATGATTGACGGCGTATACCGCGCAGGCAACGAGTTGTTGCCGAACCCCGGCTGCGTGTCGAGAAGAGCGAAACTCGCAAACCGGTTGAAATGGCCGGGCGTCAGGGTCTGCATACGGATCCGCAACGCGTCCACCATGGCGCGATTCTCGGGCCGTCCAACCACGCCACCGTGGGCGATCGTTGATCTGATTCCAAAGACTTCTGACGCCAGAAACCGTAGCGCAAAGGCGCTCGCAATCGCATCCGGATCGGGGTAGTCGTGCGGCATGATCAGCAGCGGCGACAACCGCTCCCGATTCCGGGACATATAGCTAATAAGGCGTGATCGTTTGCTCATACGTTGTCTTCTCAACTGTCAAGATAGGACGGTACAAGCGCAATGACAATCGGTGAATCGTGTGTCGGGAGTGGTTTTTTCAGCTTCGGAAAATGTGCAGACGCCGAAACGCTGCCCCACAAGTGACGCCGCCTCGGGGGCAAATTCAACTCGCCCCCACGAAGACGCGAGATTGCAATGGCACGGCTCTTTCAACACACCCTACGACCGGGTGCAACGGTCACCAAAGACGCATTCAATACCGTATTAGCGGTTTTGCAGCCTCCCGTGATGACCCCACCGTGTACATCCTTGTCCCCCACGGTCGGCGGGTCAGGTTGCGTAGACGCACCACTGAGGCGGATTCTTAGAATTTGTAGAGCAGCGTAAACCGGTGCGTGTCGCCGATGTCGTGGATGTAGTAGGCGTAATCCATCTGTACGTCCTGCCAGCCGATCGACGCGCCGGTGCCGAGGTCTTCGCCGAGCAAGCCGCCGCGCAATGACAGGTTGGACACAGGGGTGTACTCACCACCGATATTTAGCAGGAGATCATCGGAATCGGGGATATTGATGTCGCTGCTGATGCGCAGGCGATCGGGAACCAGATCATAAGCGGCGCCGATTTTAAAATTCGCGGGAATGCGGTCGAAGTGGTTGGTTTCGTTGGCCCAACTCATTCGCGGACGATTGATGTTCTGCGTATTCATCCCCAGCGTGAGGCGTTCCAAGGGATGCACCAGCACACCAAAATCGAATCCCACACCTTCGGCCGTCTTGCCGGCCAATTCATGCGTCAGATACTTTGCGGTAACGCCCAGCGACAGCAAATCGCTTAAACGAAACGCGCCCGACGCCATCAAGGCGACCTGGGCATCCTTGAACGTGCCGTTCACCGTCGGGCGTTCACCGGTCGACCGACGGTCCGGGCTGTACTTGATGTCATCGATGCTGTTGCGCACAAACCCGAAGCCCAGGTAGAATTCCTCACGCCAGTGAAAGGCGATGCCCGCATTCTGATTTTGGACGTTGGCGCCGAACCGGTCGGCGTAGGAAACGAACACACGCGTCTTGTCACTCAACGTCATCGCCGCCGGATTCCAATAGACCGCGGTGGCATCGTCGACGACGGCAACGAACGCATTGCCCATCCCCAGGGCACGTGCGCCAACACCCAGCTTCAGGTAATTGCCCGCGTTCCACGACGCCTGCGCCATCGACACGGACGCAATAATGATCGTCGCGATGAGAAGCGCCGACCGCCCTATGGTGTGAATGCGCCGCATGATGGTCATCGGAGAATCGCCAGTTTGTCGAGATGTTTGGCAGTCCCACCCGGTCCGGTGGCCACGATTTCATACAAGTAGGCACCGTTGGCCAGCGTTAATCCATTGTCCGAGTGCCCGTCCCAATACACTTCATTGTAGCCGGCGTGCACGTCGCGTCCAATGATGTCCCGCATCAGCGTGCCGCTCAAATCGAAGATGCGAATGCGCACCTCGGTCGGCTCTTCGGTCAACGTAAAGGTGAAGAACGTCTCCTGCCGAAACGGATTCGGTGAATTGACAACGTCACGAATGGCCATACCGGTTTCAATCACGAAATCAGTCGAGGCGCTGCCTTCGTTGCCAAGAACGTCGGAGACGGTGAGTGTTACCCGTTGTGTCCCCGGCACCAATTCCTGGTCGGTCACCACTGAAACTCTCCGCGTATCGGGATTGTAACTGACGTTGTCGTCATCGATCGTGTACCGCAACGGGCCGCTGGCCGTTCCGGGAGTGAACGCGACGACAATGGTGCTGGGACTCACACCGACGCCTTCATCGCCGAGAACGATCGTGAACTCCGGCTTGTTGACCGTGTAGTCGCCGCTGCGGAACAGCGCATTGCCGGAACTGAATCGCTGTATGTATGGCGCCAGGCGGTCGATTTGCACGGGATTCGCGGTGGTGCGCGGTTGCTCGACGTTTCCGGCGCTGTCCACGGCAAAAAACTCGACCAGGGTTTCGCCCACGCGGGTGATGTCCAGCGGTTTCGTGTACTCCTGCCACGGTCCCCGATTGAGGCTGTAAAACTGGCCCTGGACACCCGTCAGCGTGTCCGTCGTGTTCAAGGCCACTTCGATATCACCGTGGCACCATCCATCCTGATAGACACCGAGACACGTGACCGTCGCGGTCGTCTTCGGCGGAGTGAGGTCGAGCAGAATGGTGCCGGGAGCACAGGTTTCCGATTGTGCGTAGGGATCGGAAATCACCGCACGCAGGCGGTAATAACCGTCGGGAAGGCCATACACCGACCAGATGAACGATCCCCCGCCCGCATCGCTGTCCTCGAGGATCGGCTCAGCGTTGATCCTGGTGCCGCCGCTGCAATCGGCGGCATTCGTGTAGTACAAATCAATCGTGGCATTGTTGTTGCCGTCGGAATCCCGCCAACGAAATATGTAGGGGCGATTGATCACGTGAACACCGACGGGCGGATCGAGCAGCGTCACCTCGGGCGGGTCGTTGACCACCACACGCATTGGTGTTTCACAACGGCAGTTGTCGGGTGTGATGGCTTGCACTACGAAATCGGCGGTGCCGTACCAGCCCGATCTCGGGAAGATGTTCACGAAGCGGTTGCGGACGATGCCGACACCCGCACCGTCGGCGGGATCACCGGCGATGACGTAGCGAATATCCGACGAGTCAGCGGATTCCGCTGCGCCGCATGTCCAGAGGTCAATGGCGTCTTGTACGACAACGTTTTTGGGCACAACGAACGTTAATGACGTGCAACACAGAGCCGGCTCAGACACGCGAATAGTCGTCACCCGGTCGGCTGTATGGACACCACAGTCGTTGGCCGTGGTGAGCCTGACGGTGAACGTGCCCGGCCGCGTGTACGTGTGCACCGGACTCGCCGCCGAACTGGTGTCGCCGTCGCCGAACACCCATTGCCAGTCTGTCGCACCGTTGCTGGAGAGGTCCTGGAATTCAACCGTCAGCGGCCAGCAGCCGACGGTGTTTGTGGCCGTGTAGTCGCTGAACGGACGTCTCCGAATCACCGTCACGTCCACCACCAGCGGCGAGGCGAGCATGTCGTCGTCGGCGTACACCAGCAGTTGGGCCGACAACGATGAAACGCGCACCTGGTTCCAGTCAACAATCGGGTACACGGCCAACGTGTCGCCGGCGGAAATCAGGAATTCGTCACGTGACGCACGCAGCCAGTCGACGGTCGACACAACACTGTCGATGTAGAGCGTCTGGTTGCCGGTGTTGGCGGTGTAGATTCCCGGCGTTGTCGTCTTCAAACAACTGCGTGCCAGGCGCGACTTGACAATGTCAATGATGTACGGGTGAAACCGCAGGTCAATGTTGCCAAATCCCCCGCAGCGAAAACAGTAACTCATCAGCGTGCCACGTGTGCAGACCACGTCCCCATCGTAGCAACTCGCTTCATCGTTCCGGCAACTGTCGAGCGGCGGATCGTAGCAGTGTGTGTGGCCGATGCTGAAGTTGTGCGTAATCTCATGAGGGACGAGGTACAAGTCGGCGTTGTCGCCACTCGGTCCGATGGGCGTTGGGAAGGAACCGGTCAAAAAAGACGTGGCATACGGATTATTGCCGCGCATCGGCTCTCCAAGACAGATACCGTCGGCAAAGGCCCGTCCACCGCCACCGCATCCCGAGACCTTGTACGCCAGATTCCAGTCACGGTCGAGCAGGTGTTTATTCCCGTAATCCCGGAATTCCTGGAGACCGTTGATGCCACATTCCGTAAACGGATCTTGCGGCGTCATCCACACCTCAATGAAACGCACAGACAGCGTGATGCCGAAGTCGCGCTCGAAGATGGTACTGGCGGCGCCGAATACCTGGGCAAGGTAGGTGGTGACGGCGATCACGCTTTCGTCCATGCGCAGGTAGAAATCGTAATCACACACGACCGCCATGTCGCATACACGCAGAGCAGGCGCGGGATCGGTCTCGCTGGCCCCGGCTGTAAGGCCCGCGATGTCGACCTGGTCGATCCAATCCGTGCCGCACATCATCGCATCATCCGTGATCGATTCTCCGGCGCTGAGTCTGCTAATCGAACACGCAACCGATGCGGCACGGTTGTTCCTGTTGGGAAGACCGGATGTGATCGAATAGCTTTTTCCCGCATACGACACGAACCCATTGACGATACCGTTGCCCACACCGAGAAAAACCCGCGATTCCGAATCGCCGCGCACGTGTCCCTGAAAGAGGGCGACGTCGGCGGCTGTCGTTGTGATCGGCTCCTGGCCGTCCTGAACGATGATTTCCGAACGGTGGTCGAACACTGAGAAGCGATGCAATTGCAGATCCACCGTATGCTGGGCATCAAGCGGAAGGCTCTCGATGCGGAGTGCCCCGTGCTTCGTGAACCGCTCCTGGATGTCGGCGGACAATTCCAGCGTTGACATCTGGTCACTGACGACACTGGCGCGCAAGTCGGTCGCGGCATCAAGAGACATCGCGTCGCGGTAGGGACGCGCTGCCGCCGGAAGCAGAGCCTGCGCCGGGAGAGACGCGCTCGGGTCACACCCTTCGTCGATGATCAGGTGCTGTGGAAAGGCATGGAGATCCCCGTCTGCCGCACTCACCGTGGACTGACCGATGAATGACGGCGCCCGTCCCTGGACCAGAAAAGCGACCACGAGGACCAGGACAAATACGACAACTCCGGCTGTTGGAAACCGGCGGTCTCGTCGGTAGGTGTCGCTGGGGTGCCGTCTCTTCTGCATCACTCTATGACTTGCTTTAACGGGGCGGGGACTCCCATGTTCCTTTACTCTTGTCCCGACAGATTATTCCCCGGACGATGACGTTTCAACAACGCAAACTCATGAATTCCTTGGAATTGAAGGGCTTGACGATTACATTCGGGGCGATTTTCGCGCGGCCCAGGGTGGCCCGGTTCAAAAGACCTACTTCAAGATTCCGTCCGAATGAACGATTCCGCCCCCCTCATCACTGATTGGCCAACACTGCTGGTGATCTACACCTTCATTGTGGGTGGGATCTATTTCGTGAAGGCCAAGACCCCGATGGGGAAGATGTTCAATTACATTCCCCCGATCATCTGGGTGTACTTTCTGCCGATGTTGGGAACCTCGATCGGTCTCTTTCCGCAGGCATCACCGCTGTACGATTGGGTCAAGCGCCTCTTGTTGCCGTCATCTCTAGTGCTGTTGCTGCTTTCGGTTGATCTGAAGTCGCTGGCGCGCCTGGGACCTAAGGCATTGGGGACCATGCTGTTTGGTACGCTGGGCGTGGTCGTCGGCGCACCGATTGCCCTGCTGATCTTCAAATCGTGGCTGCCCCCCGACACGTGGATGGGGATGGGAGCGCTGTCCGGATCATGGATCGGTGGATCATCCAACATGGTGGCCATCAAAGAGTCGATTGGCACACCGGAGGGCATCTTCGGCGTCATGATTGTCGTCGATACCGTTGTTGGTTACGGCTGGATGGGGATCGTCATGTCCCTGGCGGTCTTCCAGGATCGGCTTGACCGGCACTACGGCGTCGACCGGCAGATCATCGATGATCTCAATCGTCGAATGGAGGACTTCCATCAAAAGAGCAAGCGTCCGACCGAGTTTGTCGATCTGGCGGTGATTTTCGCGGTCGGTCTGGCCGGCGGTCTGATTTCGCTGCGAGTGGGTGACTGGCTCCCGCCGATAGGGGAGATTATTTCATCGTTCGGGTGGGCGATCATTCTATCCACATTCGTCGGGATCGGACTCTCGTTCACGCGCATCTCCCGGCTCGAAGCAGCCGGGGCATCACATGTCGGCAATCTGTTCTTGTATCTGTTGCTGACCACAATCGGGGCCCAGGCTGATCTGCGCGCAGTACTGGATGCTCCGCTCTTCTTATTGGTTGGTGTGGTCTGGCTTTTCATCCACGGTGCATTCTTGTTCCTCGGCGGACGTCTGTTGAAAGCACCGATGTTTCTCATCGCCACTGGATCGCAAGCCAACATCGGTGGCGTGGTATCCGCACCCATCGTGGCATCGGTTTATCAACCCTCATTGGCGCCGGTTGGCCTGCTGATGGGAGTTGCCGGCAACATCGTCGGCCTCTACGCCGGTCTCCTCTGCGCGACGCTGCTCAGTTGGGTGGCTTGACGAGATTGAATTCAAAATGGGGTGGGGTTTCACATCGGGCGAGTGCGGCAACATCATTTTGAGCAGGCGATGTAGTACGGGCGCCTCGCCCGTACGCGAGGTCCAGACGGCCATGCTCCGTTCTCGAGAATCGAAGCGGAATTGGACAGGAATTATGCAAGTCGCAATAACTTGCTGTCCCCCCCGTCCGCCGCGAAGGACGGGTCCACTTTCGTGCCATTCACGCTTGAAGATGGATTCCCCGTTTCGCGCGGATGACAGCCACTCTCATTTGAAATTGTAAGGGCCTACCGCGGCAACTGCCACGTCCGATGCTTGTGCGAGCGGAGACGCGCCGACATCGGGCTTTCCAGTGATGAAATCAGGTGGTAAATGCTGGGACGGCGGTATTCGAACGTCATTTCCTGCTCACGCCATTTGCGCACGACATCCATGTCGATTGTCCGGCCGCGCACTTCGGTGTACTTTCCCAGTTCCATCACGATATCGCCGTGCGGATCAATGATGGCACTGCGCCCGGAGAAATTGCGTCCGGGCAGACAGCAGTGGACGAGGAAGACCTGATTGCTGTAGGCAATCGATCGCGCACGCAATGTGGCAAACCGGCTGGGGAACTCAATCGGAATGGCGGAGACGATGACGATCAAATCCGCCCCCATCAGCGTGAGAACGCGGGACGTTTCCTGGAACGCCGCATCGTAGCACATCAACATCCCGATTTTGGACTTCTTGGTTTTGATGACCTTGAACTCATGCCCCGGAATGTGGGTCTCGGTCCAATGGACGTGGGTTTTCTGGTAACGCTCCACCAGCCGCCCGGAAATGTAATAGGTGTAATCGTACAGCCACCGTTTGTCTTTGTGGATGATCCCGATGATGATCGCGGTGTCGTACTTCTGCGCCCACGATTTGAGCGTCCGCACCACCGCCAAATCGGTCACGTAGAGCGTCCCCTCCGGAAACACGATGAGGTCGGAGCCGCGTCGCGCACGCATGATCCGCTCGATCTCTGCGAGATGGGGCTGCTCGGGGACTTGTGCGACCACCACGCGGAGCTTGGTGGACGAATTCTGGTTGCGAGTGCTGGCGACGCCCATATTGGGTTGTTCGGCAGCCTACTGGATGGACATCAGCAGGCCGGACAGTCCTCCGCTACATGTGCCTCGGCATCGTCGACCAATCGCTCGTGAATGCGCGCCCAGTGGTCGTACGCATCCGGCGACAGCCGACCCAGCCGCGACGCCTGGGCATCAAGATAGAACTGCACGTGCGGCGCCGCACGCCACATATTCTCTTGTCCGTACTTATGGCCGTAGCGGCAACAACTGCCGAGCTGCTCTTCAACCGTCGTATCGGGGTCGTAGCCGAGTTCATTCAGCCGCTCGGCGGTGATCCCCGATTTCAACGCCAGCTCCTCGATGGCTTCGTGGATGTTGGCGCCGTGCTGAGCCGCTTCCTTGGTACGATAGGCGATGTTGTGCGGGATGCCGATCGACAGGCAGTAGTCGCGATGGACCCGCTTGCCCATGTCGTCGCCGCCCTCGTAGATCTTCAGTGTCGGATCGATGTCGTAGGCCACCTGAATCACATTCGGGTCCAGGAACGGCACACGCAGCTCGACACTGTGCGCCATCGAGATCTTGTCCTCTCGTTCCAGGCACTCGCGATAAAGCAGGATAGTGTCTTCCCAGGCGCGGCTGAGAAACGAGTCGTATCCTTCCTGCTCGACAATTGTCGAATACCACGCGTAGCCGCCGAACAACTCATCGGCGCCCTGGCCGGTGAGAATGACCCGTTCGCCGTTGCGGCTGGCATTGCGCACCGCGGCGTAAATCGGAATGGCCACTTCGACCTGAATCAGGCTGTGGTCTTCGATCACCTGCATGACTTCGGGGACCAGCTCTTCAACGTCCTCGGTGGTCAAATCGGCCGTTTTGATATCCCAGCCGAACTTCTTACAGAGCTCGAGCGACCACTGAATATCGGTGGATCCGGTTCGTCCCGCCGCATAGCAGGTGAACGGCACGCCCGCGCGTTCGATTAAGTACGCGACGAGGAAACTGTCGATGCCGCCGGAGAAGATCACGCCAACGTGGTCGTGACCCTGCACGCGCTTGCGGACGGCCGCTTCCATCGCCTTGCCGTATGTGCCGATCGCTTCGGTCATATCGGAGATTGACTGCTTGGTCGGTGTCAATGAATCCGGTGTCCAGAACGGACGAACCTCGTGCGAACCGTCCCTGGCGATCAGCATGTGTGCCGGTGCGAGTCGTTCGGTGTCCGACGCATCCAGACCGGTGGTCGTCAACGGACGACGCTCTGAGGCGAATGAGACCGTATCACCATCAATGGTGTAGTACAGCGGACGGACGCCGATCTTGTCGCGCGCGACAATCGTGGTCTTACGATCACTGACCACCATAGCATAGACACCGTCGAGACGCGGCAAGACCGCTTCCACGGCCGTCACCAGATCGCCATCATATTCTTCTTCGATCAGTCGCAATACGACTTCGCTGTCACTGTCGGTTTTCAGTTTGGTGCGCCGTTCGAGTTCGTCGCTGAGTTCTTCGTAATTGTAGATTTCACCGTTGTGCAGCAGGCTGATACGTCCATCGGTCGATTGGAACGGCTGCACACCCGTGTGCCCGCCGGTGATCTGCAAACGCACGTGACCCAGCGCCACGTTGGTCTTCTGTGTATTGAATTCGAGCGCATCGAGCGTCTTGCCGCGCTCGCAAACGTCGCCGATCACATACCCGGCGCCGTCGGGACCGCGGTGCTCGATGGTTTCCAGCATGTTGCGCAACGGATGCGCGAGTTCACGATTTTTGGCGGTGACGATTCCTGCGATGCCACACATGTTCGATCTCCCTCCATTGAGGAGTGCGGGGGCATGAGCACCCCGTTTTGGATTTCCCTGCCTGGTATGACTTCAATTAAACCGTTCCCATTGTCGGTTCTTGATGTCGACTAACGGACCCGCCGTTTGGTGTCAACGACTCGCCCGTGTTCGCAGAACCATTTCGGGTTTTCTGTTCGTCTTTGGTGTCCGCCGTGGCGTTGTCGATCTCCTCGACGAACGGTGTTGCTTCCATCAATTCGACGACCCGTTCGAGCGACAGCGCAATAGTCGCCTGCTCCAGTTCGGGCAGACGGGCCAGCGCATGGGCGATGCCATCTTGCAGCGGTGATGGCGCCTGCTTCGCGAGTTCCAAACCCGCCGCGGTGGCGCCCACGCGCACCTGACGCCGGTCGACCGAATCCCGCTGACGCGTGATCAGGCCGCGCTCCTCCAGACGATCAATGATCCCGACCACGGTGCTCGCACTGAGGTAAACCCGGCGGGCCACCTCGGAGATTTTCAGCGGTCCGGCTTCGGTGATTTCCAGAAGGCAGACCAACTGCGGCACGGTGATCTGGTACTGCGTCTTGAGCTTGCGGGAGTACACGTCGTTGGCATGGACAATCCGCCTGAGGGCAGAGACGATTTTCAGATCATATCGCTCCGTCGGCGGGACCACACCCTCTGGCGCGGGATCCTCTGTCGCCCCGGTGGATGACTGATCATCTCGTGGCTGTTCGGCATCCATGGCAAATCAGTGACTCTTGTATCGCTCGTCCGTGACTATTTCCAACTGATTGATTTCGAACACATTGCAAAAACCCTTCCAGTGGAAGGGCTCATATCTTCTTGTATCGACTCCGGAATCGCTTCATCCAGAATCATTATAACACGAATGATACGGATGAGAGCATCATGTGTTGTGGCTAAGTCAAAAAGACTCCTGTTAATATTTTAACCTGTTGTCAGTAATGGAGATAAGTGTCTTTTCAATTTGTCGAATACTGAATCGAGACTGTCACGCCGCGTCCGGGGGAGTAAACCCCGGAGCCATGCTCCTTATAGTCTTCATCAGCCAGATTCTCGAGGCCAATGCGGACGATCAGGGGCGCAACGTTGAATTGCATTCGGATATTATAGGTGATCCATCCCGGAGTACCATTGGGATCGATCCGGGAATCATCGCGATCTCGTTGGGAGAGATGACGTTGCGCAGCCGCCCAGCGGGTGAGAAACTCCACGTTCCAGCGCTCCGAAGGTTCCACGCTGATGCCGGTTAAGCCCATCAATGGTGGGATGCGGCTCATGTAGTCATCGGTGGTGATTTCCTCCCCACGAGTCCAGAAGGCTTGGAGGCGCGATCTCAGATGACGGGTCAGCTCGGCCCGGCCGCTGAATTCGAAACCGTAAACTCGCGCCTTGCCGACATTGTCTCGCTGGAAGACATCGAACTCACCGGGGTCTTTGACGCCGTTGCCATTCTCGTCAAAAAACGACTCACCGTCATAGGTCCCCGGCACCCGGTCGATCAGGTCTTCGAGCCGGTTGTAAAATCCGAACAGTTGTCCTGATGTATGCGCCGTTTGCCATTTGACGCCCAACTCGAAATTGTTGCTGCTTTCCGCGCCGAGATTCGGACTGGGGGCATCGACACCGCTGCTGGAGAATCCGAGCAC
>WJJR01000376.1 GCA_014729565.1 Candidatus Zixiibacteriota bacterium
GGCGTACACAAGATGCACCGTTCCGCCCAATGACACATTACCGGATACGGGCTGCAACTCCCCGGCAATCATCTTGAAGAGTGTTGTTTTACCGGTGCCATTCGGACCGACCAAGCCGACCACTGCGCCGCGCGGAATCGTGAAGGTGACATCCTCAAAGAGCATCTGATCATTGTAGCCCATGGCGACATTTTTGAACGCGACCACGTCATTGCCCAAATCCGGTCCCGGGGCGATCCGGATCGCCACTTCGCCTTCGCCCTTCTGTGACGCCGATTCTTTGGCGACAAGCTGCTCGAATTCCCGCAGACGCGACTGCGACAGCTTATTGCGGTCGCCTTTGCTCATGTGAATCCACGCCAATTCGCGCTGAAGCGCCTTCCCGCGCGGGGTGTCCTTTTTCTCTGATGACGCGAGCGTCGTCAATTTCTGTTCGAGCCACGAGGAGTAGTTGCCTTCCCAGGGAATGCCGTGTCCGCCTTCCAGTTCGAGAATCCACTTCGTGACGTTGTCGAGGAAGTAGCGGTCGTGCGTGACGATGATCACCGTACCGGGATAGACCTTCAGTTGCTCTTCGAGCCAATCGACAGTTTCGGCGTCGAGGTGGTTGGTGGGCTCGTCGAGGAGCAGCAGGTCCGGCTGTTCGAGGAGGATTTTGCACAAGGCCACACGCCGACGTTCACCGCCGGAGAGGGTATCGACGTTGCGGTCATCGTCCGGCAGACAGAGTGCGTCCGATGCGACATCGACTTTCTGGTCGAGATTCCACCCGTCGACCGCATCGATTTGATCCTGCAGGACACCCATCCGATCCATCGCCTTCTGCATTTTATCGTCGTCCATTCCCGACGCCATGCCTTCGGCCAATTGATTGTATTCGTCGAGCAGAGATTTGATCTTGCCGAACGCCAGTTCAATCGTCTGACGGACAGTCAGGTCGGGGTCGAGTTTGGGCTCCTGTTCGACCATGCCGCGGGTGAAGCCGGGTGTGATCTCCGCCTCGCCGCTGTATTCGGTCTCTTCGCCGGCCATGATGCGGAGGACAGTCGTCTTGCCGGAGCCGTTTTCGCCGACAATCCCGATCTTGGCGCCGGGGTAGAAGCTCAGATTGATGTCCTTGAGGACATGCTTCTGCCCGTAGGACTTATTGACCCGATACATGTGAAAGATAAACTTCTCAGTCATAAACGCACAATCCCTTCGCTCGTGTTGATTGATTCCCGATTCAACGGCGTAGGAAAGCGAATTGTTGGGACGAAGACAAGGCGCCAATCGAAGGAAAATCCGTCAATCGGAATTCAAGGTGGCGTTGGCTGCGAGTCCATGAGACCAATTGTGTCTTCGGTTGAGGGCAACAGGGTTGAATGAATTCGGCCCGCCGATCAAACTGACCGGCGGGCCGTCCGTCGCCACGTGCAGGGAGGCATGCGGTACTACGGCGAGCAGGGATCCACCGGAGGCGGACCGTTGAAGAAGATGTGGTTGATCAATTCGTTCATGTCGACCGCGTCGGGAAAGCCGTCATTGGTGAAATCGGCTCGCGTCGCGGGACAATTGGGATCCTGAGGATCGGTTCCGGCGAAGAAAATAATGTCAATGAGCTCATTGAGATCAGTGGCATCGAGGAACCCGCTCTCGTCGAAATCGCATTGAAACGGGCAACTGCAATCGCAGGCGTCACCGAGACCATCGTCGTCGGAATCCTCCTGACCCGGATTCGGTGTGTCGGGGCAGTTGTCGCCCGTGAGCAGCGCATACCCGGTAGGCTGTTCGCACTGCACCAACGTCGGCGAGTCGTTGCCGACGCCATCACCATCAGGATCCTCGTACCAGACGGTATTCGGATTGATGAGCGAGTCGGCGTCATTACAGTCGCAGTCGGCGCCGAATCCGTCGAGGTCGGCGTCGATCTGATCGGCATTGGCGATCTCCGGGCAGTTGTCACACGGATCGCCGATCCCGTCGCCGTCAGCATCGAACTGAGCGGCATTCGGGTCGTCGGGACAATTATCGCAAACGTCGCCACGGCCATCGCCATCGGTGTCCGTTTGGTCGGCATTCGACACGTCGGGACAGTTGTCGAGACAGCCGACACCGTCACCGTCGGTATCCGCGCATTGCTCGGTGATGGTCAACACCTGGTTGGGTGCGACATTGGTCATCACATTAACTTCGCCCGATGGCCATTCGACAATCACCGAATCGGCTTCGGTGTCAAAGCTCAAACCAAAGTGCGCAATCAGGCTGCTGTGCGACACAAACGCATTCTGCGTTTGGATTTCGCGCTGCAGACGTTTCGTGACTCCCTCGATCTGGGCCACGACCCAGATGCGGGCGCCGACACCGAATCGATTGGACCGTTGTCCCACGAGTTTAATGCGCAGCCAATTGTGAAGCGGCGGCAGGCTGTTGTTAAACAGGCGGCGATTGCCGCCCTGTCCCGCCACATAGATGTCCAGGTCGCCGTCGTTGTCGTAATCCCCGGCGGTGGCGCCGTAACAGGGTGCAACGGGTTCCACCCCGTCGATGTCTCCTGTGTAGTCGAATGTTCCGTCGCCATTATTACGATAGTAGCGATTCTTGAAGTTGCCGTCGTTCGTCACATAGCAGTCACGGTCGCCATCGTTATCGAAGTCTTCCCAGATATTGGTGAGCGACGCATTGGAGTCGATGACGAGTTCGCCGATTCCACTCGTGATCGGGGTATAGGTGCCGCCGTCGTTACGATACAGGTCATTGCGGCGCACGATTCCACGTCCGGTGCCGGCGCCCCAATTCGTGCGAAAACCATCCAGATCACCGTCCAAGTCATAGTCGATCCAATTCCAGACCTGGCCGTCGGCGCTGTCCGAGTAAATCGGACCCGTCGTAATGCGTGAAAATCCGGCCACACCCGTCTCCATCAGGTGGTTGTGGAACAGATAATCGAGACCCGGCTCCATCGACGCAGGTCCGGTCCCGAAGAACAAATCGATGTCCCCATCGAGATCATAGTCCGACCAGGTGGTGCTGGTGTAGGCAGCCAAATCGGCAACGACGGCCCCGGTGTCGATGCGGGTGAAGGTATAGTTCGGCGGGCCGTCGTTGTGGAACATCGGATTCGGAATCGCCGGACCGTTGCCGACAAATCCGGCGGGATGGGCGATGACCAAATCAAGATTGCCGTCGTTGTCATAGTCGCCCCAGGCCGGGCTCCAGCCGCGTACGTCTGTCGTGGCAATCTCGCCCGTCGTGACTTCGCTGAACCACGGCGCGGATCCGTTGTTGCGATACAGGGCGCACTCGTCGCCGGCAATGAAGCAGTCCAGATCGCCGTCATTGTCGTAGTCGCCCCACGAGACGCCCCGGTACGTGTCGCCGATGTTTTCGATGTCACCGGCATTGGCCGATGAGACGCTGGTGAAGTCGCCCCCACCGTCATTGTGATACAAGTGGCTGCCCTCCGGGTCGACCACGATCAAGTCTTCCAGGCCGTCATTATCGTAGTCACCCCAGGCCGCACCGGTATACCCGCCGGTATTGGTCTCGCTGGCGACGGGGTTGCCTGGATCGGTGACGGGGTTGAAGGTCTGTGCCTGGATGGCGACCGGCCACACAACCAGAACGGCCACCATCGTTATCGATCCCCCAACCAGGATTCTGCGCGCGAACGCTTGTGCTCGTTTTCTCATGCTCATCACATCTCCCATATGTGTAACCTCCGATGTAATCCCACACGGACATCGTGTGGGTGCGGACTTCACCTCTCTTAACGGTGAGGATGGGGTTGCATTTCCACGAATGCAGCGAGCGGTCAGGGCGTGCAGCGAGCGGTGAGATGACGGGGGTGGGCGGTTCGGGCTCGGAGCCGTAAGTCTGTGATTGACAGAACCCGGATGCCCGGATTTCTTCTCACACAAAGAGGGAGTCCAATTGAAGATAGAAGAAAAAGAGAACACGAATCCGGTGTGTCCGCACTGCGAGCGCGATCTCACCGATGTCTGGTACCGGGAGCTGAAAGGGAGCCTCGGGAAGCGCTATATCTACTTTTGCTCCCACTGCCGCAAGGTCTTGGGAGTGACCCACCGCAAGGGCTTCTGGATGGGCTGACGCGTGTGTGGGATGCAGTGATGTTTGTCGTGCCAAATCGTCGCTAAGGTGCAGCCCTGTTCATATCCGGCAACAGCCGGGCCACAAAAGTGGTTGGATGAGGAGGTCACACATGCCGACGTCGGTCGAACACATTCGCCTGCCGTGGAAACCCAGATCCGTCCGGTTGCTCTTCGTTGGCGAGGCCCCACCGGTCAGCGGAGCGTTCTTCTACAAGTGGAAGCGGCCTGATGCTGTTCGTCACTACACCCAGCGTGCCTTTGCCGATGTCTTCGCGGATGTCCCCGACGACGAACGCAAGTTCCTGTCTTACTTTCGACGCGCCGGGTGCTATTTCGAAGATCTCTGCCATACCCCCATCCGTACGCGGTCGGCGCGCAAGAAGGAACAGCGCCGTGAACACGGCATCGCCCTGCTGACGGAACGCATTAAAGAACACCGTCCACGTGCCGTCATCGCGGTCATGAAAGACATTTCATTGCATGTCCGTGTCGCCTCGTGTTTTGCCCGCGTCGACCCGGCGGAGGTGTACAC
>WJJR01000377.1 GCA_014729565.1 Candidatus Zixiibacteriota bacterium
CTTCTTGAGAAACCGGCGAACGATCCGGTTGTGTTTGTCGGGTTGATCGTGTGTGGGCAGATGCCCGCTGCGTCCGACAATGGCGGCTTCGGATCGCGGGAAGAGTTTGTTGTAGGCGACAAGGGTTGACGGGAGCACCTCATCGTGATCGCCCGCCAGCAGCAGGGTCGGCACGGTGATTTGCGAGAGCTGCGATGTACAATCGTAATTCTTGAGTGTGCCGGTGACGGAGAACGGGCTCGGGCCCAGCATGTGCACCGACATTGGCAAATTACGCGTTTCGACGGCGTGTCTCAGGTCGGCCGACCACGGTTGCGAACGCGCCAGATAGCTGTGATAGAAGTCCATCACCGCCTGTTGGAATGCCGATGACTGATACGAACCGTCGCGCTCGGTCGTCATGATCACCGATCGCAGTGAATCGGGAAATGTCCTGAGCAAACTGTCCACGTCACGTTCCCAATTCTCAAAGCTGAGCGCCGGACCGCACAACACCAGGCTCTTCACTCCGGCAGGCTGGGTCAGCATGTATTCAACCGCCAGGACCGTTCCCCAGGAGTGCCCGTACAGATGAACTTCATTCAAGCCGAGTTGCTCACGAACGGCGTCAATTTCGGCAACGAAGCGATCGACCGTCCAAAGCGCCGGATCGGAGGTTTGTGTTGAACGGCCGCAGCCGAGTTGGTCGTAGAAGACGACGGGGCGGTCACCGGCGAGGTCGCTCAAACTGAACAGGTAATCGCTGGGGATTCCCGGGCCGCCGTGGAGAACCAGCAACGGCGTGGCGGCTGAACTGCCGACCACCCGGTACCACACCTGCCCACCCGGTACGTCGACGTACCCCTCGCCCGGTTCAACGGCAAACGCCGATGCGGACAATAACAGCGCCATTGCGGCACAGCACAGCAATACCCAGCGCAGTGATTTCAGCATCACGAGACTCCTTACCGGTTCACGAGTGTGGCCATGTCCATATTTCTATATCGGATAGATGAAGTCCCAGATTCACCCGGGTGTCAACAAGAAAACCGCTATCAGCAGGAACCGTCGGTCAGGAGCCCCTCCATTCGTCGGGATGAACACGGCGCATCGAGGCCGATACCCGTGTTCCAACACGTTCAAGCGCCGGGCTCCTGACAACACCCGTGTCGCGTGTGTGTCGGGTGGCCCGCATACAAATGCGTATGGTAATGCGCAAGGGCGTGGACGCGCGGTATTCCTGATCTACGCCCTATCCGACACGACGAGCAAGCTCGTGGCTTCACGGACCAAGGTCCGTGGCACCCGGCGTTGCGGACTAAAGGGCGTGTTGAAAGAACCTGTTCGGCTTCTCCGAACGTGCAGCCAGGACGAGGCTGTCCCACAAGTTGCGCGGGAGGGCACACACATAGGTGCGCCCCTACAATCTGTAGGGGCACGGCCTGCCGTGCCCAATGGGAGAGAAGGTGTTAGGTATTGAAAAGATTCTTCGACTTGTGAGACCGCTTCGGAATGTCTGCACCACCGAGAATCAAAGAGCTAGTGGATCAGACATCCTGTCCGGAGCTTGTCGAGGGATATTGCCTGATCGCTTTTTCAACACGGACCAAGGTCCGTGGCACCCGGCACCCGGCGTTTAGCTCGCCAGTTCCGGATGATCAGTGAGAGTATTGTTGAGGAATTGCGTGATTGCCGTATCGATGTCTTTGATGTCGGTGAGAATCGGTTTGATGCCCAGCTCGGCCAGGTTTCGACGCATGCCGGCGCCCATGCCGCCGGCCAGCACCACGTCGCAATCAGAAATCACCGCAATCATGCGACCATGACGCCGCCCGGCTCCCTCGCCAAAACCGGATCCACGGCCGCGCCCGAATTCATGCTCCCGACGCGTGTCGCCCCCGGATTCGGTGACGAACTCCCGCTGCCCCGCCTTCGTGCGCATTTCCCTGGAGACCACGCGGCCGACCTCGACCGTATACACGGCATATTCCAACGCCTGCCCGAAATGCTCGCTGATCATGACACCGTCGTCAGTAACCACTGCAACTTTCATGTTGCACCCCGTCTCAAATGAGATCGTCGAGTCTCTCTCACACGATGCGGCGGCTGCCAAAAGCGGCCGATTTCAATCACCGTGCAGGACCATTCAGCCGGATCCACATGACAACCCCTTGACATTCGATCGTGCTGACGGTCGCGTCACGCTCCGGCAGCCGGCACCACATCGTCAGCCGGCCGTCCCGGTGGCCAGCCATCCGTTCGACGGGACCGGCGTGATTCCAGTTTGTCAAAACGGATGGAGAACTATTCGGAATGACAATCGCTGACTAGTGTGAATAGTGATTCAAGCGAGAAAATCGGCCACCAAGAGGAAACCCCCGGGCGGACTGACACCCGGGGGTATGTATGCGGAATCCGTTTACGGCTGCGGGGACAGTCCCAGTCGAGACCCGCGTTTCACCGAGACTGCCCCATCACCATCCTTGCGAGCACGTGAATCGCAGCCGCATCCGGAGAAGGACTACATGCGCTCCGACGGCAGCAGGACCGCGTCGATCACGTGGATCACACCATTACTGGTCTTAATGTCGGTCTGGACGATCTTGGCGTCGTTAATTGTCACGCCGCCATTACCAGCGTCGATCGACAGGGTTTGACCATTGGCGGTTTCCGCCGTGTTGATATTGACCACATCCGAGGCAAGCACACGGCCCGGTACGACGTGATAGGTCAAGATCTGCGTCAGCGCGGCCTTGTCGTTCAGGAGCGATTCGAGCGTGCCATCCGGCAATTTGGCAAAGGCTGCATCCGTCGGTGCAAAGACCGTGAACGGTCCCTCACCCTGGAGTGTCTCAACCAGCCCCGCCGCCTTGACGGCTGTGACGAGTGTATTGAAGGAACCGGCGTTCATGGCCGTCTCGACAATGTCGTCTTCGGCGGGAAGAATGACTTCATCGATGACGTGGATGACGCCGTTTGATGTCTCAATGTCGGTCTTCACGACCGTGGCGTTGTCGATCATCACGTTGCCGGACTTGGCAGCGATCGACACGTACTGGCCATTGACCGTCTGCGCCGACTTCATCTTCACCACATCGGCAGCGCGGACGTCACCGGCGACCACATGATAGGTGAGAATCGACGTCAGTTTCTCTTTGTCGTTCAGCAACGCTTCAACGGTACCGTCGGGCAGTTTGTCGAATGCCGCGTCGGTCGGTGCGAAGACCGTGAACGGGCCTTCGCCGCTGAGCGTTTCCACCAGACCGGCGGCCTTCACGGCGGCGACGAGCGTATTGAATGAGCCGGCGGCGACAGCCGTTTCGACGATGTTGGCATCAGCCGTTGTGCCGGCCATAGTCATCGTGCTTTTCGACTCCGAGGTCTTGGCATGTGATGATCCGCAATTCGAGGCGGTGGCGATCGACGCCGAACCGATGGTTAACAGGCCGATCGCGGCAGCAGTGATAAGATGACGTGCGTTCATTTCAGTTCTCCTCCAGATTGAGTGCTGTTCATTCATGATGACGGTTTCCAAACAGTGTTAGGCCATTTGCGCTTCGTACGCCCAGCGGCGCTGGATCGCTTTCCATCCGATGGCTTGATACAGAGCGCACAGGCCGACGATGGCGTAAAC
>WJJR01000044.1 GCA_014729565.1 Candidatus Zixiibacteriota bacterium
ATGTAGAGCTTGGAGTCGCTCATCACGGTGAAATCCGACGCCGGGGTAACGAAATCGCCCACGCTAATGCCGTACTTCTTGGTGATGTCGACATCACCGGCTACACCGATGTCGATGTACATGTCTTTCGGGTCGATCACCTTTTTGCGGGCCTCGTCCTTCAGCATATGCGGGGGTGTCGAACCGACCACGCCGATGACGGGTCCCTTGCTGCCGTGGACATACACGCGATGCGCCAGCATCACATGGCCCCACCAGCCACCCAAGGGGATCACCTTGATGAAGCCTTGCTTATTGATCTCGCGGACGATCCAACCCACTTCATCCATGTGCGCGCCGACCAGGACCCTCGGCTTGGCTGACTTGCCCGGAACCGTGGCAATCAACGATCCCAGTTTGTCGGTGGTGAGTTCGGCGTACGAGGGCATATGGTCGGCCATCACCGTACGCACCTGGTTTTCCTGACCGGGCGCACCGTGCGCTTCTGTCAGTGCTTTCAGCAGTTCCGCTGTCTTATCCATTCATCCCTCCACAATCCGGTCGCCCGGTCCAAGGTGCCTTGCCGTCGTGACCTGCGGGCAAGGAAGCGGATAACATAATCAGCGGCGCAGCGTTGCTCAAGCGGCAATCGATGGTAAATTGGCAGTCTTTGAGGGAGTTAGGCCCGTTGGGGGACCAGGCGCAGGAGTTCTGAGATCTGCTCGATTTCCGCACTGTCGGTCTGTCCGGGCTCGTATTTGCGTTTGGGACGGCGCACCAGGACCGGGGTCATCCCGACCCGTTGCGGCCCCAGAACATCCTCGTACTGGCGATCGCCGACATAGACGCTGCGGTTGAGTCTGACACCGAGCCGTTCAGCGATCTGATGGAAGGGCTGCGCGTGGGGTTTCCGGTATCGGACAGTGGACGTGAACAGCGCCGCATCGATATGCTCCCAGAGGCCGTAAAGCTGTAGTTCCTCACGATGATCCTGTACGCGAAACGGGGTATTGGATAGCAGCCCAATTCGATATCCGGCTTCCTTCAGTGTCTGCAGAGTCTCTCGCGCATCTGAGTACACTGTTACCTGCCGTCGAATCGGCGCATAATAGGCGTCGCAAATCCGGGACAGTTCTCCCGGTCGCAGTTTGATACCGTCGAACTGGACCGCCGATCGAAGCAGTGGCCCGATCTGGTACTCACGCATCTCGGTCCGCAGCCGCTGCCGACGCCATTGAAGCAACTCCTGAAATCGCTCCCACAAGGCTTCATACGGTGGTGGGGTGTGGCCGAGTTGCCTGAGCCGTTCGTGAACAGCCGCACACGAATAGGTATACAGGATCGGCCACGGCACATTTTCAAACTCGAGCAGGGTGCTGCCCATGTCGAATATGATCGCTTCAAACTGCCCGCCATCGGGCGGCGCGAGCGCTTCAACGTTCGATGTTGGATGGGTTTCGGTCTGGATTGGGTTCATTGCGTATTCGAAGTCGTGTCATCGGCTACGATTGTGTCTTTGTACGGCCAATTCGCAAATTCGCTGGAGCAATTGCGGAAACTCGATGCCGGCGGCGCGTGCGGCTTTGGGTACCAAAGACGTCGACGTCATTCCCGGCAATGTGTTGACCTCCAGACAGTAGAACTCGCCCTCGGGCGACATCCGGAAATCGACACGCGCATACCCCTCGCAGCCGAGAGCATGGAATGCCTGCAGGCCGATTTCCTGCACACGCTCTGTCTGTTGCTGACTCAAATCCGCCGGACAGACATACTGCGACCCGCCGGAGGTGTACTTACATTCGTAATCGTACAAATCGTGGCTCGGAATGATCTCTACCACCGGCAGTGCCTCGTCTCCCAACACCGACACGGTGATCTCACGTCCGGCGATATACTCCTCCACAAGCAGGCGATGGTCCCAACGAAATCCCTCATCGAGGGCCTCACGCCACTGCGACTTATCCTTCAACAGTGTTAAGCCAACAGTTGATCCCTGTGAATTTGGCTTTACGATCAGTGGAAGACCCATTTGCGCTTCGTATGGATCGATATCGGGATACCGGCCGCGCTCGATCATCCGCCAACGCGGTGTGGGGATCTGTTCGGCGACAAACACGCGCTTGGAGGCGTGCTTGTCCATCGCCAACGATGATGCCGCCATGCCGGAGCCGGTGTAGGCGATCCCGCAGGTATCGAGTAGCGCCTGGAGCCGTCCGTTCTCACCGTCGCCCCCATGCAACGCGACAAAGACCAAATCGACACCGTCGAAACTGGCGCGCGGGACATCAGCCGGTGTCATTGCCACACCGGCGGGAAGCCCTTTAACCTGCATAATCGACGGATCGGGCGGTAGACGGTCAATGATGGTCTTGGCCTGATCCGGCGTCCAGGTGATCGGCGGATGAGATGATGCCGGATCGAAGAACAACACGTCGGACCCCGATTCATCGAGCGCATGACTGACGGCCGCACCGGTCGACAGCGACACGTCACGCTCGGCGGAACGCCCCCCCGCCAACACCAGGACCCTGGTTGTCACTCGTTCTCCTGTCGCATTCTCAGCACTTTTTACAACGGTCCGTGATGATCGATTCAACACGATTTGCCCCCCCCTTGTTGATCACTGCATCTGACGGCGTCGCTGCCAAAACCATCGTCCTGCCCACAACAGTATAAGGATTCCCGCGACGAGCCAGAAGATGTAGTTGTACGTATTGTACGTATGGCTGATGGTGTTCCAGTTTTCCCCCAATACCAGCGCAACGGTGGCCAGCACACCATTCCAGATGACAATTGAAAGAGCGCCGAGTACAAAACTTCGCGTCGTCGGATACGATCCGATTCCGGCAACGAGGGGAATCAATGCGCGCACCCCGGACAGAAATCGCCCGAAGATGATCACCCATCCGCCCCACCGTGAAATCCAGTGCTCGACTTTGACGAGTGAATTCTGCGACCAGAGACCGGATTGGCGTTTCATGAAGAACTTGCGTCCATAGACCTGGCCGATCCAATAGACCGTAACAAAGCCCACTGTTCCGCCAACACAGGCGGCGATAATCGAACCATAGACCGAACTGCCGTTGGCCGCCAGTGTAACCAATCCAAAGAAGTAGACCGCGTCCCCAGGAAATGGCGGAAACAACATTTCGACCAGTGCGGCGGCGAAGAACAACCCGAACGCCCACCACAGCGATTCGATCGAGTGGAGAGCAAA
The DNA here is from genome assembly GCA_014729565.1 of Candidatus Zixiibacteriota bacterium. Taxonomy (GTDB): domain Bacteria; phylum Zixibacteria; class MSB-5A5; order WJJR01; family WJJR01; genus WJJR01. Next base: position 3,197 of record WJJR01000044.1, read on the forward strand.
CCAGGTATCGATCGACATTAGCGTAGTCACGTCACCGACCGGGTGATAGTGGCCACCGCCTGTGCGGCGATGCCCTCGCCCCGCCCCACGAACCCCATGCCTTCCGTCGTCGTCGCCTTGATCGACACATCGTTAATGCTCAATGCGAGATCCTCGGCGATGATCATCCGCATCGCATCGACGTGCGGCGCCATGCGCGGGGCTTCGGCGAGGATGGTGGCGTCGATTTGTGACGGCTGGTAGCCGGCATTCGACAACAGAACACGCGTTTCTCTCAATAAGTGACGAGAGTCGATCCCCTTGAGACGCTCATCGGACGGCGGGAAATGTGTGCCGATGTCGCCGAGTGTGGTGGCGCCGAGTAGCGCGTCACAGATGGCGTGCAACAGTACATCACCGTCGGAATGGCCGATGAGGCCGCCGGTATCGGCCAAACGGACACCGCCGATCATCAACGGTCCGTCACTTCCGAGACGGTGCGCGTCATATCCGGTACCGACTCGTATCGCATTGTCCATTGTCGCCACCTGCTCCGCAAACTTCCAATCTTCGCGCGTGGTGATTTTGAAATTGCGCGGTGATGAGTATACGAATTTGATTGCCCCGCGAACACGTCGAACCAATTCCGCATCATCGGTGGCAATGGCATCCCGTTCACTGACTTGCTCATGAGCGCGTTTGAGCATTTCGGCGCGGAATGCCTGAGGCGTTTGCGCCGCCCAGACCTCATGGCGGTCCACTGTTACCATGCCCGCTATCTCCGCGCGTTTGAGAGTGTCGCCGACCGGAATCGCCAATATGGCCCCATCCCATTTCCACGCTTCCTGAACAAGCTCATCCCATTTCTCAACCGGCCAGAACGGGCGAGCGGCATCGTGAACAGCGATGACATCGATTGCATCGGGCACCCTGGCCAGAACATTGCGCACCGACTCCACACGTGTTGCACCACCTTCAACCACTTCGATTGGGTCTTGCGCTGATAGCGTGAGTTCTCGTGCGCGTTGAACGTATTCGGAATCAACGGCCAGTCCCATCCACGTGACGTGACAGATCTGTTGATGCGTTTGCAGGCTGGGGGGCTGGAATGATGCGATGGAGCGTTCCAGTAAGGTCGTGCCACACAAGTCGCGCCACGCTTTCGGCACATCCCCGCCCAACCGTTCACCCTTGCCGGCGGCGGCGATGATAACGGCAATCCGGGGCTTGGGAAGGAGGTGTTTCATGTCAGATTGTGATGCTGAGTCGTGTGGACTAGATGATCAGCATCGCATCTCCATACGAGTAGAACCGATACTCCTCTTTCACAGCGACTTCGTATGCCTGCATCACCGGCTCCAGCCCGGCGAACGCCGCAACTAACGCCAACAGCGACGATTTCGGAAGGTGGAAGTTGGTGATGAGACCGTCGATCAACCGGAATTCGTGTCCGGGAGAAATAAGAAGGCTGGTGCGCCCTTCCCGTAGTTTAATCGGCTCGGAATCCAAAGCGCGCTGTTGCCCCAGGGTCTCCAGAGCACGTGTCACCGTCGTGCCGACGGCAATCACACGGCTCTCCCCCGATTGCTTGCGGGATCGAATCTGTTGTTGAACCCGGACACCGACGCGATAGCGCTCCGCCTCAAGTTCATGATCCTCGACGTGTTCGGAACGAATCGGTCGGAATGTTCCCGCACCGACGTGGACAGTTACCGTGTTCAGCACAATGCCCGCATCGTTGAGCCGTTTCAGCAGAGGCTGATCGAAGTGCAGACCCGCTGTGGGAGCGGCGACGGCTCCCGCATGTCGCGCGAACATCGTTTGGTAGTCGCGACGGTCACTCTTCTGATCAGGCCGTTCGATATACGGGGGCAACGGTACATGCCCGACCGATTCGAGCCAGTTGTCGAACGATCCCGAACCTGTGAACCGAACCAGTCGCGTGCCATCATCCTCAGAGGATACAATCTCGGCGCGAAAGCCGGGATTCGCTCCGAATTCAACAGTCGCCCCCGGCTTCAGCCGTCGCCCGGGACGGACCATGGCCCGCCAGGTCAGACGTCCCACTTGTTCGAGCAGGAAGATTTCCGCCTCTCCCCCGCCGGGTGCGCGATGTCCGAGAAGCCGAGCGGGAATCACCTGAGTGTCGTTCGCGACGATTAAGTCGCCACGGTTCAACAGCTTGGGGAGATCGGCAAAGATGTGCTGGCTGATGTCACCGGATCGCCGGTCCAGCCGGAGCAAACGGCAGTTGCGGCGAATATGCGTTGGCTCGGAGGCAATCTGCGCTTTCGGCAGATAATAGTCGAGGTCAGTAACTTTCACGGGACATAGAGTAGCGCAAAATCAGCGGCGGAACAAGTTGAGGAGAATGGTCAGAATGATGCTGAGAATCAGACTGGAAGCGAGGGGAATCCAGATCGACCAACGCTTGCCCCGAATCACAAAATCGCCCGGCAACCGTCCGGGAAGCCCAAACCGGTCGAGGAGCAGCATCACCACGCCCACCACCACTATGGCGATGCCCAGCATGATCAGGAACCGTCCGAATGGTTGAAATGGCGAATGCGGCGTCACGATGTCATCCTCACGTCATTTCATACATACGATGATTCCACTGCGGTTGCGGAAAACCCCGCTAAATTCATGTGAACGTGCCCGAACACATGGCAATAACGCGAATCACCTTGCCTTCAAGTTGTCGCGCCTCATAAACTAAAGCAAATTCGTCTAGATGTGCAATCCAGCCCGACGGAGGTATACCTTGGCTGCCGAACAGATTTCGACACAGTCGCTCACGCAGTCCCTTAATGACAAAGATACGGTAGTGGTCGATGTACGGCCGATCGCGGCCTACAATGGCTGGTGTCTCCGGAATGAACCACGCGGTGGACACATTCAAGGAGCCAAAACGTTTCCGCTGAGCTGGATCGCCACGGATCAACGATCGGATTTGCTGCAGTCAAAGGGCATCACACCAGAAAAGCAGATCATTCTCTATGGTTATGACCCGGACAACGCTCAGCAAATGGCGGCTGTTCTCACCGCAGCAGGATATCAAAACGTCAGCGTATACAATCAGTTCATCGATGAATGGTCGTCAGACACCAATAAGCCGATGGACCATCTGCCACGCTTTCAGCAACTGGTCTATCCGCAGTGGGTCAACACTTTGATCGAGGGCCGGACACCTCCCCTTCTCGACAATAAAGACGTTGTGATTGGGCATGCGACCTACGGTTACCGCGAAGACTACGAAGCGGGCCACATCCCCGGGGCCGTTCATGTCGACACGATCGCACTCGAAGATCCGATCTCCTGGAATCGGCGTACGCCCGAAGAACTGCGCAAGGCGCTGTTGAGTCTCGGTATCCGTCACGACACCACTGTGATCATGTATGGACGCTTCAATCATCCCGACAACGATGATCCCTATCCAGGGAAGTTCGCCGGACATATCGCCGCGATGCGCTGTGCATTGATCATGAAATACGCCGGTGTGGAAGACGTGCGCATTCTCAACGGTGGTCTGTTCGCGTGGAACCTGGAGAGATTGCCGACGACCGCCGAAGAACCAGACATTCGTCCCAAGGACGATTTCGGAGTCGAGATTCCGGCACACCCTGAGTTTATCGTCGACCTACCGCAGGCTAAAGCAATGCTGGAATCCGATGACAGCGAGTTGGTCAGCGTGCGCAGTTGGGAGGAATTTGTTGGTGGGGTGAGCGGCTATCATTATGTCCCGATGGCCGGACGAATCCCCGGTGCGGTGTTCGGCAATTGCGGCAGCGATGCGTACCATATGGAAAACTACCGCAATGTCGACCATACCATGCGCGAGTATCACGAAGTGCGGGCGAACTGGGCCGAGAACGGGATCGTTCCTGAGAAACATATCGCCTTCTACTGCGGTACCGGCTGGCGCGCGAGTGAGGCGATGTTCAATGCCTACTTC
>WJJR01000378.1 GCA_014729565.1 Candidatus Zixiibacteriota bacterium
GCCTCAAGTGGATCGGAGTTGTCGGGCGGAAAATCCGCAAACAGAATCTCGTCAATGTGATCGACCATGGCATCGAGGATCGCGTCCATCGACGAAAAGTGCCGGAAGATTGTCCCGCCGGTAATGCCAACCGCCGCCGCCACACGCTCGGTTGTGAAATGGCGCGCCCCCTCGGTCGCCAGGATGCGCATCGCCGCAGCGACAATTTCAGTCTTGCGGACGCTGGTTGGTTTGCGGTTCGGCGATGGGGCTGCGGTCGTTGTCATGGCACCAAGTATACGCAAGCAAGTACTTACTTGCAAGAAGAATAATCTAGAATTGTGCTCCTTTTTCAGGCTCGATCAACCAGGTTGACAATCGTTAAGCGCCACCCAAACTGAACCGTAACCGATTGCCTCACCGGTTATTAGAGCGATTGTCAGAAGTAGTTTCGGTTTGGAGCCAACAAGTTGGTCGTCTGTAACCATCTGACCGATCGTACAGTCTGGGAAGGAGATGCCGTCGCGCGAGGGCGCGTAACGGCACGCTGGAATCGCACAGCTATTCTGACAACTGCTATAGATGTTCTGTATTTGATGGGGGCACGGGTACGTCCCGCGATGCCATGCTGACAGCCTAGAAGCAACCCGGCGCAGGATAGGTTATAGTAATTGTCAGAAGCATTTTCCGTTTGCAGGAACCCTCCGTTCAGTCGTCAAACCCTCCACTGTCATCCCCGTTCCGGTTTCCCAGAACGTAGAATCGCCGTCCCGGCCATGCCGCACGGGCGAGACGCCCGTGCGGCGTCGGTTGCTCAATCGGAAGATATTTCTGACAACCGCTCTAGTTAAGTGTCACTTTGTGGAACTGGAATGGCGTGTTCACCCTTAGTCGGAAGTCTTGATGATACCACGGTGAACCAGTGCACTGTCCAGATGGGCGACATCCTCTGACGGATGCACCAACGCGCGCGGCTCCACCCCATGCGCGCGGGCAATGGCGGCGATGCGTCCCTGATTGTTCATCAGAACATCGGGCAACGAATCGACGATCGGGTCGGTGTAGGCTTCGGTCGGTGAGATGATCGTCCATCCTTTAGCCCGGATGTGTGTCACCAGTGAATCGATGAAGAGTGCAGCGAGGTCGTTTTCGTGGAGCAATAGTACGTGTTTTGGAGATCGTCCAAGGACGTCGGTCGCAATCTGCTCATAAAACTGAATGCCGTCCCAGATTGTTGAGATATAGAAGTCCCGTAGTGCATCGAGATCGATTGTCTCCCCGTTGCTCGTGGCAGTCCGTGTCCGCCGGTCGATGTACCAGTCATAGTTGTCAACCGTGACGTAACCGTTGACATATCCGCGTTCCGCCAAGGCCGCGCGGATCGAATCACGTAAGGGCCGGCTCTGCCCTTCGTCAAGCATCGGGAATCGGAACCAGGACACAAAACCATCGAAGTCGACAAGATCGGCGTGCGCGTGATCGACGTCGGCGAGAAACGCTTCGGCGCCGACCGTCGAGAGGCGTGGATGGGATTCGGTATGATTGCCAAGTTTATGTCCGGCGGCGGCGTATGCGCGCAAGCGCTCTTCGTCTGCCGGTCCGGCCAGATGCTTCGTGGTGCAGTAGAACACCACCTCCTCGATTCCGAGCGAATCAAGCTTGTCGATCAGCATCTGTGTCCGCTCGTCGCCGGTGAGAAAGGCGCCGTCGCCCAGTGGAGCATCGTCGAAGCTGAGAGCGATCTCGCCGGCAACGGAGGATGTACTCATCGATAGGCAAATGCAACACATCAACAGAAGGTTTGATCTCATGAACGTGATGGTAAGGCGGATATTTAGAGTTGCCAACATCGAACTCGTCCGAATTCGCCGTCCCACAATCGCAGAGATCGTCGTCGGATGAGACTTTGAGATAGTATGCGTGTAGAGACATTGATCCGGTGGCAAGCGAGTGAACGGCCGGGGCCGTGCGACTTGACTTATAGGGGCATTAGGCTCACCTTGTTTAGCGACTTACACGCAACGGACGCGACGTGTCGTGAACAAGAACCGAAAGAGAGGGCGAGCAATGGACCGAACGTTATTTCGCTGCGGTTCAATGAAGGACGTCCGCGACACAGCATACAATTGCAGCCACTACAAATGGATTCTTGATCAACTACTCCAGGACGGGAACGACTCTCAGTCCGCTCGGTAGGCGAGGAAAGCTCAGGAGGTTGAGGAATGAAAAGGGTAACTGTGCTCACAGCGATTCTATTTATGCTGACGTTCGTCGCGTTTGGGACAGCCCCAAATGTACATGCATCGGACGGCAGCCAGCTAGTAACCACGTGGCAGTCCCCACCCGACGACATCATGAAGGTGCTTCACGCGCCACAGCTCCCCTGGGTGTGGACAGCGCCCACCGGACAGTATCTGCTGCTGGCGGATCCTATCTTGTATCCTCCTTTGGCTGAATTGGCCGCACCGATGCACAAACTGGCCGGTATGCGGGTCAATCCCGCCAACAACGGCTACCATGGGAACCACGGCGGAACCTCGCCGCGCCTGGTTCGTGTCGAGGACGGTACCACGACACCGCTCGATTTGCCCCAGGGTACCGAGGTTCAAGGAGTGGATTGGACCGTCGATGGCCAGCGGTTTGCGTTAACAGTCTCCGATGACGATCACTTTGGGCTGTGGGTCGGTTCCGTGGATGGTGCAGTGACTGAGATCGAAGGTCTGTCGCTGAATCCGCTGATGGGTAACACGGTGGAATGGCTGCCCGACCAGGAGCGCTTGCTTGTTCGCCGTATCCCGGAGCGTGGACCTGCTCCCGAACCGCCGCCGGTACCGGCAGGTCCGGAGATTGCTGAAGGCGCCGGAGCATCGGCCCGCTCCACCTACGAGGCACGTAATCTGCTCGAAACCGCTCACGATGACTCTCTCTTCGAGTATTACACCACGAGTGAACTGGTGATCGTTGATCCGGCTTCGGGTAACGTGAATGTGATCGGCACGCCGGCCATCTATACTATGGCCGAGTTCTCACCAGACGGGGAATATCTCCTCGTCGAATACCTGGTCCCTCCGTGGTCGCATGAAGTGGCTTTCTGGCGTTTCGGTAGCGAGGTCGAAGTCTGGGACAAGAACGGCGAGATGGCGGCGAAAGTCGCCTCCCTGCCGTTGGCCGATGCGGTTCCGGTACACGGCGTACCGCTCGGCCCGCGTTCGGTGTCGTGGCGTCCCACCGCTCCGCACACACTCTTTTGGGTCGAGGCGCTCGACGGTGGCGATCCCGTCGCCGAGGCCGAACATCGCGACCGGCTCATGCGTCTGAATGCGCCGTTTACCGAAGAACCAGAAGAGATCTTCCGTGCCGAGTACCGCATCTATCCGTGGCGGAATGCGTGGGGAGAAGAGGGTGGCATGCTCATGCTCACCCAACGCGAGCGCATCAATCGCCGGCTGTACATCTGGCTTCTGGACGTGGAAGGGGGCACATCTCGTCTGTGGTTCGAAATCGATGAGGACGACCGCTACGGTGATCCGGGTGATCCGGTGTCACGCCCACTGCCGAACGGCCGTTGGGTTATGCATCAACAGGGCAATGCGGTCTATTTCCGGGGAAGCGGAGCCACCGAGGAGGGCGACCGGCCGTTTTTGGAC
>WJJR01000379.1 GCA_014729565.1 Candidatus Zixiibacteriota bacterium
CTTCCTTTCGGGGATGGATCAGTAGGTGCACGTGTTCCGGCATGAACACATAAGCCCACAAGGCGAATTCATGCCGATTACGGGCAACATCGATCGCGTTTCTCACACAAGCTCGAGCAAAGTCACCGGTGAGAAACTGGCGGCGATGAAAACAGGAGAAGGTGATAAAATGCGCATGCCCAGGATCGTTGAAACGCTGACGTTTCATTGTCCCGTAATCTGAAACCGTGAAGATGGTCAGGCAATCATTTCTTACGGTTATGTGAGTGATGTAAACCCTGACGAGGGCGTCAGGGGCACCCGGGCCTGACCTAATAGCCACACACCATCAAACTCACAATCCCTGACCAATTGTACAACCGATTTCCAATCATGGATGTGGGCTCCGTTCTCTAAAATAACAGCTCCAGCCTTTGGCAAGCTGTATACCCTGACGAGGGCGTCAGGGGCACCCGGCTTACGTTCGACAGGTTTCAAACAAAGGATTCAGGGCGGCCCTACGCTACCAGAAGTCCACCGGATCAACATCAATTGTCAGGCGAACCTGATCCCGCCGCAGATCGTCGGTGTGTGTGTTGCGGAATGCGATGACGAGCTGGCGTGTCGATTTCAGTGCGTGGGACTTGATCAGCACGTGATACTGGTACTCCCCGGCGCGCCGGGCGATGGCCGCCGGTGACGGGCCCAGGAGGATCCCGGGGACACGCGCCATCGGCTTGGTGGCTTTGCGCCAGTGCTCGGCAAACGCGATCGCATGCTGCCGCACCGTGCCCCGCTCATCGCCCGAAAACTCCAGCAGGATCAGATGGGAATAGGGCGGGTACTTGAGTTTCTGACGACGGGGCAACTCGCGTTCAAAAAACAACGCGGTGTCCTGCGCGGCGGCCAGCTCGATGAGATCGTGCTCCGGCCGAAAGGTTTGCACAACGACACGTGCAACATCATCGTCGTTTGCCGATCCACGGCCGGCACGCCCCGCCACCTGTGTCAGCATCTGGAACGTCCGTTCTTCGGCACGGAAATCGGGGAAGGCCATGTGCTGGTCGGCCCAGATCACGCCGACCAGTCCGACCCGCGCGACATCCAGACCCTTGGCCACCATCTGCGTGCCCAACAGCAGATTGAACCGGTCGCCGGCAAATCCGCTGAGAATATCCTCGGCGGCACCGCGACGCGCGGCGATGTCGGCGTCGAGACGTGCGAAACGGACGGACTCTCCCAGTTCGTTCAGCGCTTCTTCAATGCGCTGTGTGCCCACCCCATGGAAGACAAACTCGGCGCCACCGCATTTCGGACACGACCGGTCGGCCGCTTTCACATAGGTGCACAAGTGGCATCGCACGCTCCGGTCGCTGGCGTGATAGGTCAATGTCAGCGCACAGTTCGGGCACTGGGCAAAATGCCCGCACTCCTCGCAGCCCACCATCGACGCGTACCCACGACGATTGATGAACACAATCGCTTTTTGGCCCGATTCAATTGTATCAACAATTGCATTGCGCAATTCGTTGCCGACCCACAAACCGTCTTTGGCCACACGCCGGCGTGACAGATCGACAATCTGCACCAACGGCATGCGACGGCCCTTCACCCGTCGTGTCAGCCGCAGCAGTTCGAATTTGCCGCTCGTCGCGTTGTGATACGCTTCCGATGACGGTGTCGCCGACCCGAGCAGGCACACTCCCTGTTCCAACTGCGCGCGCTTGACTGCAACGTCGCGGGCATGATACCGCGGCGCCGGATCGGACTGCTTGTACGCGTCGGCATGCTCTTCATCGACAATGATCAGTCCGCAATCCGGCAATGGCGCCAGCACCGCTGAGCGCGCGCCGACGACCACACGGTAGCGTCCGGACTGAACATGACGCGACATCCAGTACCGTTGCGATGATGTCAATGCACTGTGCCAGACACCGATCGGTTCCTTCAGTGTCGCGCGCAGCCGCGCAATCATCGGCCCGGCCAAACTGATTTCGGGAACAAGAAACAGAACACGCTTACCCAGCGCCCAGGCGCGGCGAATCGCCTCGCAGTAGACCGCTGTCTTGCCCGAACCCGTCGGACCCCACAACAGAAATGTCTTGTAACGGCTGTCCTCAATTGCACGCCCGACAGCATTGGCAGCCAGAGTCTGCTCATCGTCCAACATCTCCGGACCCGGCTCCGGCCTGGCGCTGTCGGCAAAGGCGCTGCCCACACCCGACACCATCGGGTCCCACTCCAGCTCTCCGTCGAGCATCATCGTACGGACACGTTTGCGGCCGCCGGTGAACTCATCGGCGAATTCTGTCCACGGGATTCGGGCATGTTGCAAGTGTTCTACCAGCGACTGTTCGCTCTCGGTGATATTTGCCTCGTTGTCGGGTACCCAGCGTGTGATCACTGCCTCGCGGGGAATCGGCGGCAGACGAGTCTTCCAGGCAATCGTGACCAGCCCCTTCGCTTCGAGACGCTGCAAGCCCGCGCGCGCCTTCGTGCGCGACACGCCCGACCGTGTGAGTCGTGCCAGGGTTACGGTCTTCCCCTGCTTGAGCAGGTCCAAGACTGATCGCTCAGAGGGTGTGAGCTTGTCGATCGCAGTACGTCCCTGCGACCAGTCGAGCGGCGCCAGTGTGTACAC
>WJJR01000380.1 GCA_014729565.1 Candidatus Zixiibacteriota bacterium
GGCTTCCCCGGATCAAATTCCACCGGATCACTGCCTTTGTATCCAATCACCGGATCGATCTTATGCACGAACGGCAGATCACCAATTTGCGGAATCAGTGCCACGGGAACGTCATACGATGCGGCATTGAGCCAGCGGGAGCGGTGGCGGAGCGTCGCCCCGAGATCTTCGACGGTCCGAACGTAGTCCTCACGGACCGGGATATCGTGGAACTCAATGCGGTCACGGCCGACCTTGGCGCGCCGTGTGGCGGCTCGTTCGGTCAATTCGACACCCCGGTGCTTGGCCGTGGCCATCATTCCCGTCTTATCGGCAAAGCCTTTATCGGAGAAATAGACCCAGATCTTGGCGGTCCCATCGGTCGTGCGTTGTTCAATTACCTGGCTGGCCCACGCGGACACCACGGGTAGGGTTTTTCCGCGTGTGTAGGGGGAACTGGCCGCCTGCGCGGAACTCGCCATAATCATGATCAGGAGGGCCATGACGGCACTCCAGCCGGCGAGGGATGTCCATCCCTGGATCGGTTTCATCTGTTGAGTGATTTGATCGCGAGAAGCAGTTCTCTGTGGCATCACTGACACTCCCATGTCCAATAGATCGGTCAAACTCGCTCTGGTGGCTAAAACAAATCTCCGTCCAATGGGTTTCCCCTTACGGCGAATCATACCAGACGGTGAGCGTGGTCGGGATGAATCCGCAGGTACCATTCCGCCGCCCGTCAGGGGGCGGAATTTCAATCTCCAAGATATGGTAAACTCGTTGTTTGTCAACGCCTTTGCTCGCTGGTCCGTACTCCAAGTAAGGCTCGTCACCGGTGATACCGAGGATGCTAAACCAATGAAAAAGACCACGTTCATTGCCATACTGCTGCTCGCCTTTGCGGCCGGCCCCGCGCTCGCATTGGATTTCCAGCAGGCGCCGTCATACCTGTGGGGGGGAGCGAGCTCGGTTGTTTCAGATTATGACATTGTGGTCGCGGCGTACCCGGTCGGGCTAAGGGTTTACAAGAATTCGAGTGCCGACGGGTTTCCCGTCGTCGGGCAGTTTGAGTTCTCGAACGGTGTCAACGACATGGTCCTCCACGGCGCTGACCTGTATTTCACTGCGAACGACCGCAGCCTCCACCGTGTGGATCTCAGTCAACCTGACGCGCCGCAGTACGTCGGGCCGGTGGGCGCCGCGCCCGGGTATCGGCTCGTTGAATCCAGCGGCGATTGGATGGTGACCGCGGGCAGCCATTGGCTGCGACTGTTTGCCTTGTCCGACACGGCCACTCCAGTTCTGGTGGATTCGACATTCTTTACCGAGCAGGAACAACTGCTGGCACTTTCGGATACGGTCATCATCCTGATGACGGCTGCATTGGAACTCCGTTCGTTTGCGATTGCCGGTGGTGAATTGACCGGGATTTTATCGTCCGACGCATCGAGCGTATCGGGATCTGCGCCACTGTCGTTAGGTATGTACGAATCGCGCGTCTATATCGCCCGACGGAACGAGGGCGTCATGATTCTCGACTACAGCGATCCGGCCACGCCGATGATGCGCGAACCGTTTTTTACTTACGGTTCGGCGAACGATGTCGCGGTGGCCGGCAATCGGCTCATGATCGCCGATGAAACGCTTGGTTTGGTATCGTGCCGTCTCTACGATCCCGACAATCCGTACTGGCAGGATGAGGACAACACGTTTGGTGCAATCTACCGGGTCTGGCCGGGGATGAATGGACGGTTCTTTGCCTCGCAGAACACGGACATTGTTGCCGTCGACACCGATGCCCTTGGCCAGATCGGCCTGGCCGGACGGTTCTCGCATCCCGGATCGTACCGACGGTTGGTGCGCAGCGGGGAGGTGGCGTTCATTTCGGATGTGTTCGGTTTGTGGCGCGCCATTCCCGATTCCATTGTGTCTGACTCCTCGTTCCAGCGTGCGGGCTTGTTCGGGCAGATGACCGATCTGTCGATGAACGATGGCCTGCTCTTCACCGCCGAAGGACCTGCGGGGGCGGGCATTTATACGCCCGACGAGGCGGGGAATCTCACTCGTCAATCTCGTGTGGACGTTGACCGGTTTGCCAGTTTGGTTGCTTTCGCCGACAACCGCCTGGTGGTTGCCCAAAGCGGCTATGGCTTCGAGATCTTCGATGTCAGTAATCCCACCGTGCCCGATGAAATCGGCCGGTACCGGCGCAGCCGTGGTTTCCTCGATGCGATCATGCCGAATGAGCGATACCTGTACCTGTCCGAGAGCAACGGCAGTATCACCGTTTACGATTTCGAACAGCCGATCAAACCAAAAAAGCTCGGCACGTTTGCTGGGCCCGTGTCCGTTAACGACATGCTGATTTACGGCGGGCACTTGTATGTGGCCGATAACCCCGGCGGGCTGTATGTGTATTCGTTGACAAACCCGTCGGCTCCTACTCAAGTGACCATGCTTCCAGTCAATGGGGGAACACAGGCTCTGTGGCGTTCGGGGCGCACACTGTACGCGGCAGGTGCGACGGGACGCGTGCTGGCATTCGATATCGACGATCCGCACAACCCGGTGCTGATTGGCGAAACCGACTTGGCTTATCCCATCACGGACATCGCCAAGTTTGGTGAGCGGCTGTGGTATCTGTCATCACATTTCGTTGGTACGCTTGATGTCCTGCCACCACTCCTTCCGGGAGACACGGACAACAATGGTGTTTTGGAACCGGTCGATTTAGTTGTTCTCATCGACTATGTGTTCCGGAACGGTAAGCCGCTGATCCGTCCCAACACCGCTGACGTCAACGGCGACGGTTCGGCGAATCTGGTCGACGTCGTTCGTATGGTTGATGCCCTTTACATGAATGGCGGTCCTCTGGTCCCCGGCACACTGGAGTAATTCACGCAACATCCTCAATGGTTTGACTGGGGGCCTCGGCGCCGATGCTGTGTCGCCACCAGCGGCTGCCACGCAGGTGCGCATCCTGCATCCCCTCGGCGATGGGCAGCGCCATCCACATCAATTCACGGCAGGTTTCGGCGAACGGGCGGTCTAAACCGTCGGCCACCGCCTGAATTCGCGCCTTGAATTCGGTCGAGATCGTCAACTTCACGGCATGCGGACCATGCAGTTTCACTGTGTGCGTCATCGCGTGTCTCCTTTCGGTGAGTGTTGCAATTGACGGTGTTTGCGTTGGTGTGTGATGAGTACTTGCGGCGTTGACGGCGTCCAGCCGACCGCGCGTTCGATGCGAGTGGCCACGTCGCCCCACGTCATGTCCGGTGTCTTCTCATCGAGAATCCCTTCTGCAAGATCGCGCCACTGTGCGCGGCAGATCGGACAACCGGACTCGTGTGCGAGTTGCAGTCCGTACAGTTCAATCACCAGCGGGGTCAACTCATGCCGCAGTTTGCTCAGGGCGCGAGTGTGAATGGTGCGAACGCGTGTGAGGGACAGGCTGTGCTCATTGGCCAGATGGGGAAATGACCGCCCATCGAAATAGTATCCTTCGATAATGCCGCGCTCGGGCGGATTCAGAACACGCAATGCGCCGCGAACCGCCGTCTCAACACGACGGGCGCGTCGTCGCCGGGCCAGTGCGGCTTCGTGATCATGCCAGGGGTCAACGGGGAGATACGCCTTGTTCGGATCCACGAGTCCGCCTCCTTGGTTTCCGCACACGGGGCCTCATGCCGCCGCGCGTCGCCAGTATGACGGGGTGAAGGGTCGGGTGACTGATCAGGTGACGGTCATGTGATTGTGGGATGGGGGGAGATGACGGTCAGATGATGTGATCTGAGTGGACATCCGTGTGCCGTGAGGATGAACGGTATATCGACAGCGCTCTGGCAGCTGGCTTCAGGGCGTGTTGAAAAACATCTCGACGTGAGTTTCCCATGCGTAGCGGCGTATTGTATACGCCATTTGCGCGCAACCGCTGCGGAGAGAGGGCGTATGCAATACGCCCCTACGCATGAACGTTACCTCATGCCCTTCAGATAACCGTAGCTCAGGAGCACGGCGCATTCCAAAGCGTAGCAATGTCCCACTCCCGTTTGTGCGCCGGGCTCCTGAGAACCGGCGTCTCCATGTCGGTTTGTCAGGTGCCCCGCGCAGTCACGCGCGTTTACATGGCCGACGATCATGATGCGCGGTGCACCTGACCTACGGTTGCCGCCACGGTGCTTGTTCCACAAGGCATTATTTGTACTCCAACCGGTTTTGTGGTATACTCCGCGCGATTCGGACGTAATGACATGTTGTGTTATTGATGAAATGCCGATGACGAACGACATCTACATAGCCGGTGCCATTCGCACACCGATTGGGACGTTTGGCGGTTCGCTGGCGGAGTTGTCTGCCGTAGAACTCGGTGAGATTGCCGCACGGTCGGCGTTGGAATCAGCCGGTGTTGCACCGACAGAGATCGCCGAAACGCTGATCGGTCACGGGCGCCAGGCGGGATGCGGACCGAATCCGGCGCGGCAGATTGCAGTGCGCGCCGGCGTCCCCGAGTCGACACCGGCCATGACCGTGAATCAGGCGTGCGCATCGGGTTTGCGGACCATTGCGCTGGCCGTGCAGGCGGCGCA
>WJJR01000381.1 GCA_014729565.1 Candidatus Zixiibacteriota bacterium
ATCGGCTTACAGTCGCTCCGCTCCTCGCTGTGGTAAGTCAGGGTGTTTACAACTGTGTGCTTCTGCTGTTCGTCGTAGGCATGGTTCGCGCGATCCGTGAACGCGGTTTCCGCGATCCCAGCATACGTCTGCTGCTGTTGACCATTCTCTATTGGGCGGGCGTACATGTCGCTACATTTGGGCACGGTCGCTTTCACTTTCCGATTGTGGCGATCATGGCCGGATTTGCCGTACACGCTCTGAGCCCACTCCGTTCAAAGAACTCGCAGATCACGGATTAACGCTTTGGTCATCGCGGTGCTTGGCCCTACATTGGGCCGAGTTAGCCGCCACTCAGGTAACGGTACAGTCTTATGCGCACCTACGACGTCATCGTCATCGGATCCGGTCCTGCGGGACATCATGCCGCCATTCAATCGGCGAAGCTCGGGAAATCGACCGCCGTCATTGAGCGCCGGCAAACGATTGGTGGTGTGGCACTCAACGCCGGGACCATTCCCAGCAAGACGTTGCGTGAAGCGATTATGTACCTGACCGGATTTCGTCAGCGCGGGCTGTATGGTTCCAGCTATCGCGTAAAAGATAAGATCACGTTCAAAGACCTGACGTATCGCGTCGATCATGTCGTCGAACACGAACTTGATGTCTTTCGTTCGCATTTCCAGCGCAACGGCGTTGATATCATTGCCGGCGATGCCTCATTCAAGGACCCCCACACGCTAACGGTGCGGAGCGCCGACGGTTCCGACGAAAACGTGTCGGGAGCAGCGATCATTATCGCCACCGGGACGCGTCCGGCACGCCCTGATCATGTTCCGTTCGACGGCGAGGACATCTTCGACACCGACGAAATGTGGAAGATCAAAGACGAGTATTTGCCGAAAACGTTGACTGTTGTCGGTGGTGGGGTCATCGGTATCGAATATGCCAGCGCGCTCGCGGCCGTGGGTGTGCAGATTACGGTAATCGAACGGCGGCCGCGCATTCTCGAATTTGTCGATGATGAGATCATCGATGCGTTGTGCTATCACCTGCGCGCGATGCGCACAGTCTTACGATTGGGCGAAGAAGTCACATCGGTCACCAGGAACAATAAGGGACAGGTCGTCGCTACGCTGGCAAGCAATAAGACCATTGTGTCGGAAGCATTGCTTTATGCGGTCGGACGTCAGGGAAATACGACGACGTTAAATCTGGGCGCTGCGGGGCTGGAAGCTGACAAGCGCGGACGGATCGAGGTCGATGCTCTATATCGCACCAAAGTGACGCATATCTTCGCCGCGGGCGATGTGATCGGATTCCCGTCACTGGCGTCGACGTCGATGGAGCAGGGGAGACTGGCGGCCAACTACGCGCAGGATCGCGAATGCACCTCGTTGCCGCACTTGTTCCCGTATGGGATCTACACTATTCCCGAGATCTCCTATGTGGGACGAAACGAACGGGAGTTGACCGAGGCTAAGGTCCCGTACGAAATGGGCATTGCCCCGTACCGCGAAATTGCGCGTGGGCAGATCATTGGCGATGAGACTGGCATGCTCAAGCTGCTGTTTCACCAAAAGACACGCGAGCTACTCGGGGTACATATTATCGGCGAGGGCGCGGCCGAGCTGATTCATATCGGCCAGATGGTTCTCACTCATGGCGGCACAATCGACGCCTTTGTCGATACCGTCTTCAATTACCCAACGCTTGCCGAATGCTACAAAGTCGCTGCGCTGGCAGGGACGAATAAACTGGCATCGACGGACGGGATACCGGAGCCGCCGGCTTAGGCGATTGAGGGGACGATCCGATCAATTGCTCATATCGCGGGCAGAAAACCGTTGAAACCGTATCCGAGCGATGTCAATCCGACCGGCCACCCGGCTTTAAATCGTGTTGAAAAAGCCAAAGAAGTGATCATATCAGGTATCGAGAGACCCACCATCCGTAGGGGCGTACTGAGTACGCCCTCTCTCCGTAGCGGTTGTGCGCGACGGGCGTAGTCCATACGCCCCGACGCATACACGCAGCCTGAAACGGTACACCCTTCTTAACAGATGTATCAGAGTGGTGTTGTACGAATCAATTTACGCACTCGGCCATTCGCCCAGCGTCGTCCCCGCATCATACGCACTTTGCAGAAAGTCCAGCAGGCTCTGCCTCGGGTTGTCGGAGTTGCGAAAATCAGAATAGCGGTACAAGGCCATATGCGTCTCGCCGACCGGTTGCCACCACGCTTCGGCCGGATGGAGCGGTTGTTCGGCCAGACCTTTGGGTTCCGGATGAATGTAGCTGTAGAATGCCGGTTCGGGGATATTCTCATCGCCCACCCAAAAACCGCCGCTGGAGAACTCATGCGAATACGCTTCCCGTGTGACCGGATCGGCTGCCTGGCTCACTGTCGCCGGACGGCCGGAGAATCGGCTGACGGCGAGATCGAAGCTGTGCCAGAAGAAATGGACCGGACTGCACTTTCCGACATAACGCCCGCGAAACTCGGCAAAGATCGGTTGAATGCCCGCCAACACCTGCCAGAAACGATGAACGGCGTCGGCATCGTAGCTGGTGTGCTCGCTGTCATTGGAAAATGGGATATCGCTGCCGACACGCGATGGGTCGAATGGCTTCTCGCTGATGGACACCGCGACGCCCAGATGCCGCAGCATTGAGGTGACGGCGTCGTACATGTCCGCGACAGAGTGCCCGGCCAGCGGAATCTGCTCGATGCGACCGTCGGTGGTGCGGAACACGATGAGGTGATCGATGAAGTCGAATTCAATGTCCAGACCACCGTTGGCGTGCGGCATGTATGATGTCGTCAGTCCGCGTGCGGAAACATAGAACGTCACATGCCACCAGTGATTGAGTTTCGGCGCCAAGGCCAGACGTACCCGGCCGACGATCTGCGAGAACAGGTGCAGTGTCGTCTTGGTGTCTTTCCACTCGGGATAGGGGATATCAGGGTAGGCCATCGGGCTCATGGTTGCTCCCTCGATCGGCATCACCGATAGAATGCGATCGACTTGATTTTGAGGGCGAATGGTCCGGCCTGCTTGTCGGCAATGAGGAAGCCGATCTGACGGATTCGTTCGGGGTTGAGCGGTCCGGCTTCGGGAACCGGCCGCCCACGAAAACTCGGAGCGAATTGTGCGAAGGGGAGATTGACGTCAATCCACGCGTCCTTGACTGTATCGAAACTCAGTTGATAGGCGACCCCATCGAACTCAGCATCGGTGCGGATGCGGAAACGGTACCGTTGTCCGTCGCCGCACACACGCAGCCGGACACCGGTGAACTCACTCATGTCGGGAATCGAAATCGGCGACCGTGTCGACGCGAAGCCACCGTTGTTTGCGAGTGATACCTCACCGGAGAACACGGCAGAGCCCGAGTCGGATTCACTCATGCGGCTGGTCGAGCGCCCTCCCATGACACCGTCATTGATGATCATCCAGTCGCCGTGATCACCATCGCTGGCGAAATCGATGAGGACGAAGTTGGGCGATTGATCAACGGACATCGAATCCTCTGGGACGGAACCGGCCAGGGCGACGGCGAGCAAGACGCCAAACAAGGCCATTTCTACAAGACCTTGCCAACAGCCTCGCGCACATCGCCCGAGGTGGGCTCGACACTGGTTTCAAAGCGGGCAACCAGTTGACCGTTCTTGTCTATCAGGAAC
>WJJR01000009.1 GCA_014729565.1 Candidatus Zixiibacteriota bacterium
ACGCTTGGCTGTCCGCTAGCTGGTGCCCTGTTTGAGTGCAGCTATCCGCGATTTGGCGTCGTCGATTTCCTCGATTTCCGGGTCGGGATCATGCCAGATGCTGAGGAACTCCTCGTATTCCGCAATGGCCTTGTCGGTCCATCCGGACATTTCGTACGCCTGCCCGAGCAGGTAGTGGCTCTTCACCCGTTGCCCCACATCGAGGAAGTGGGGGATACTGTATCCGTGGGCAATTCCCTCCAGGTGCTGGATTGCTTCTGCGGGGCGTTTGAGTTCGAGATAGATTCGCGCGATTAGGTAATGGGCCCAAGCGGCTTCACCACTGGGCTCTAAATGACGAAGCTGCTTCGTGTGGTACAGTGCCAATTCCGGATCACCATTGTGAAGAGCAATCAGGGCCATACATTGGCGATAGCATCTTCTCCGGATGGCATCATTCTGAGTGCTGTCCAGGCCAAGATCGGCAAACAGCGAGTCAATGCGATCGGTGTTCTCGGTTTGCAGTGCGATCTTGGTGACGATTGGTGCGAATCCATACGCCCGGCTCGGTACAAATCGACGAATTAAAGACATCGATTGCGACGCGGCTATCCACGAACGATCGTAATCGCCCAGTTCATTATAGAGAAAACTGAGCATGGCCAGCTTAATGGCGCTGTAGAATCCTTCGTGTTGTTCCATGCGGTCGGCGGAAAGACCTGACTCGATCAATTGGATTGCTGTACGGAGCCGTCCCTGGTACGCCTGGACAATCGCAAATTTGGTGCGCCCCATGGCGCGATCGTTCTTGTTGTCGAAGGCCGACGTCGCGGTGTAACAGCTCTCGGCACGTTCGTAATTCTTGAGGAGGATACTCATATCCCCGAGTTTCTCGAGCGACGGTGTAAATGTCGGATTGATTTGCAACGCACGCCGATAGGATGCCGCCGCCTGCTCATAGCGACCATTGTATGCATAGAGGTCACCCCGCGAGTCGTACGGATTGGCTTGATCGGGGGCCATCTCAATGTAGCGATTGATCGCCGTGATTGATTTATCAGGATCTCCCAGATCATGGTACAGATACGCCAGACTGTTGTACACACGCGCGTTCGACGAATCCAGCGCCAAGAGTTCACTGTACGTGTCCAGTGCCTCCTGGGATTGACCGAGATCGTTGTATCCGCGAGCCAATCGCTCCAATGCGAGCTTATCTTCCGGAAAATTATCAACAAGTTCCTGGAGTACGGAGATTTCCGCTACCAGACCTCCGTCACGTCCCGCGACCGCGCTCTCGATGTGCATTTGCTCGCGCCGTCCGGCCTTGTTCTTGTGTTTGACCGCGCGATCCAGCCATTCCCTCATTTCGTCGGCACTACCGCGGCTCAACTGGTAGAGCCACAGGTAGGCCATGGCGAATGTGGAATCGATCTCGACAGCACGCCGGAGATCGGCATCGGCTTCGGCGAACAGGTGCCTGTTGATGTGCTCCAGTCCATTGAGATAGTAGCGGTATGCGTCGGCCGAATTGGTGGCCTCGAGAGCCAGTGGACGATCGGATTCGATCGATGTCGGCAGAGCCAGATCACCACGAACATCTCGTGCCAGGCGATCAATGACCGAGAAGATGCTCTCGCCCGATTGCCCCTCGATCTTCTGCGATGCCACTGAGGTTCCGGTCTCCTGATTGACAATTTGGGCCGTGATGATGAAGTTCGGCAATTCCTGAAGGATTGTCCCAGTCAGGATCCACTTGGCCTGCGCGCGTTGAGCAACCTGCGACGCCACATCACCTGACACCACTTTCGATTCCTCATGGCCAAGTGATTTCAAGATGTCGTACAGCCGCTGGTTCGACACGACCTGCATCTGTTGCGATTCGGACAGATCGGTGATCAGCAGATTCGTGGCGATTTCACCGTACCGCTGCGGATCATCGCGGTCCGCCACATTATCGAAGTACATGATCGCCATCCGGTCGGCCACCGCCCCGGCGTCCTGAATGGGGGAGACCTCGAGTTTCCAGGGTTGCAGCACCAATAAGATCACCGCGATGATCGTGACTAGGATGGCTGGAATGGCAAAGCGCGGAATCGTGCGCTTCACCGGAGTCGCGGCCCCTGAGGGTTGCGATGGACTCGATGTTCGCTGGTTACGTTCACGTCGCAGCCCGGCGACCATCTCGGCGGATGATTGGTAGCGCTTCTTCGGATCCTTTTGCAGCGCACGATCGATAACCGCGGCCAATCCGACTGGTGTGTCGGGACGTTTCTCTGTGACCGCCACCGGTTGTTCATTCATGATCGCATACATCAAGGCCGCATGGTGATCGCCACTGAACGGTGCATGTCCGGCGAGCATCTCATACAGCAGGATGCCCAAAGAGAACACATCGCTGCGTTCGTCGGCATCCTTGCCCTGAACCTGCTCGGGCGACATGTAGGCGATGGTGCCCATGGTACTGCCGTCCTGCGTCAGTTTGGCAGCGCCTTCCATGAGGGCCAAGCCGAAATCGAGAATGCGCACACGGTCGTCGCGGTCGATGAAGATGTTGGCCGGTTTCAAGTCGCGGTGCACTACGCCGAGCTTGTGTGCGTGTTCGAGCGCACGACCCATCTGCACACTGAGGCGGAGAATCTCTTCGAGTGTGCGCGGCTGCTCGCGCAGATACAAATCGAGTGGACGCCCATCAACGTATTCCATCGCAATGAAGTCACGATCGGCGTCATGCTCAACGGCGTAGATCGTCACAATGTTCGAGTGACTCAATTTCGACGCGGCGCGCGCTTCACGCAGCAGCCGTTCCCGTGCCTCCGGGTTCTTCGACAACGCTTCGGGAAGGAACTTCAACGCAACCTTGCGATGCAGCTTGGTATCGTCGGCGAGATACACCTCGCCCATACCGCCGGAGCCGAGCTTGGATTCTATGGTGTAGTGCGCGATCGTTTGGGCAATCATCATTCACCCTGGGTAGCGAAGACAGTCTAAAAGACTCGCTCGTCCTGCGCCATGATTGATTCAAAGCGTGCATGGCCGCGCAGCGGATCGAACGCCGGGTCCAATTGAATGTATGTCCGGGAGAACCACGACGGGATTGATAAGATCTCCTCAAAGATGTCGCACGCGCGATCCGGAGTGCCGATGGCGGCGTACACGCCGGCCAGGTGGTATCGAACAACGGCGCCTCGAATCACGTCGGACGCGAGGGAGCAGAGTGTCGTCGCTGTCTCAGCGAATTCGATCGCTCGTGTCCGGTCGTCCAGGCCTGCGTACACCAGGCCCAGCGA
>WJJR01000382.1 GCA_014729565.1 Candidatus Zixiibacteriota bacterium
GCAGCCCATTCATATCGGACATGAACATTTTTGAGCATCCATCCGAGTACTGATGACTCGCTTGGCCCCAACCAGTGATGCAGCCATTGCTGCAACCCCGAGGTGTAAATCGCATGTCCCACGGTGCTCCAATCGGGTACGGTCACCAGTTCTTCGAACCAGACGAACTCGGTCATCGGCCACGATCGTTCACCACGACGGTATGCGTATGTGCCCAGTACGGACAGTTCCCAGCCGCTGCTCTCGTTGCCTGCCTTCGGGTTGATGATATGCTCCGCTGAGAGAACGGGCAGCGAATCCATTGTCATGGTGAAGCCGTATGCATAGCCTGTTTGTTCGCCTTCACTGAGGTAATCACTTGCATAAGACACGATCGGATCGACTTCCCACCTCCCGAAATCCAGCGGACGCGGGTCGAGGTTGAGTCGATCCATCACAGTCTGCAAGCTCAACCGAATGGAGTAGGCAGCATACCAATCGCGCGCCGTGGGAGGGCGCTCGAATTCTTCCGGTGGATCATCCCTATAGCTGAGACGCAGTCCCAGGCCAATTTGTACACCGATATCAGCACCCAAGGCAACCACCCAGTCCGACACGTCACGAGGCCGATTCCAACGATGTCTTTCGCCGGGATAAAACGTCGTGTTGCTCTCGCCGCGTCGGCGGAGAATGCCAACTGCCGCCGGGAAGGGACTGTCAATGCCAAGGTCGGCCACCATGGCTCCGATTGCATACATCGTGTTGGAAATCTCATATTTGACGCGATCACGGTACAGATCAGATTGACTCTCCCACACATGTGAGAAGTAAACATTGTCGTGCAGTGCCCACAGGCCAAGACTTCCCGGACCGGTTGGACTCGGTGTTCGATGGATCGACGCCACATCACTGAACGCCATCCCGAAGGAGCGTGCGGTCGGTGAGGACTCGTGAAGCCAAACGAGCAGATTGGTTTCAAACGGGCCGATAGCACTCGCCGGCGCCGCAAAACTGACGAGTAGGATCAAGAGAACGCCGATCACTGTCCGCATGCCACCTCCCGTGATGTTGACTGATTCAATCTAACTACCGCTCAAACAGCCTCCTATTCCCCACCTTCCCATTGCACAATTGAAATCAACACCAATCTTATCCTTATGCACCTGATCGAACGCATCGCGTCTGCTCTCACCGCCTGGTCGGTCCGCTGGGTGCCGAACTCGTTTATCATCGCCTTCATGCTGACACTGATCGTGTTTGCGACGGCGTTGACACTCACATCCGCCGGTCCGCTCGACTGTGTGACCTATTGGGGCGACGGCATCGTGATCTTCACGGCGTACGCGCTGCTGGTGACCGTGGCGTCTCTGTTGTTTCCGTGATTCCCCCACTGTGACGTCACGTGATTACTAGCTTGTCATCCCCCTACGCCACGGATGAGGGATCCGGTGTCTGTGCGGCAGGACCCAGAAGACTCTGGATTGAAGTTCCCCGCTCTCGCGCTTCGGCTTCGCCGAAGTGCGGGCGGGGATGACAGATGTGAGGAGTATAGCTCCCCAAAACGCGGGCGGGGTTGACAGACAGGACATTACCTGTCACGGCGGCTTTTTGCCGTGGGGAGAGGGTTAGGGTGAGGGGAACCATTGAATCCAACACCCACACGTACATACATTGGCACCACATCGACGGAGACAACCTATGCGCACCCTATCCGACCCGAAGAAAATCCGCGAGCCGCATTTTGCGCAACGCGGTGGCTTCTATACCGATAATCCGGTTGATCTGGCTAAGGAGATCGCCGGATATTTCCGTAATGCCAAACGTGTCGAACTGGGCGGCACGATTGCCGGTATGGTCTGCCCCCACGCCGGCTACGCCTACTCGGGGCAGATTGCCGCCGACGCGTACAAACAGCTTGAGGGGCTATCGTACAATACCGTCATCGTGATTTCCCCCTCACACCAGGTGTTCTTCCCCGGTGTGTCGGTCTATTCCGGCGGCGCGTATCGCACGCCGCTCGGCGACATTCCGCTCGATCTGGACTTTTGCGAGAAGCTGACCGCGGTTGATAAGTCGGTGTCGCTCTCCGACGTCGGCCACGATGCCTCCGGCGGCGGCTGGGAGCATTCGCTCGAAGTGCATCTGCCGTTTCTGCAGGTCGTCCTCGGCTCGTTCGCGCTCGTCCCGATCGTCATGGGCGATCAGGAATTCCAGACCGCGAAGAAGCTGGGGGGGGTGATCGGACGCTACGCGAAACTCGGCAAAACATTGGTCGTCGCGTCATCCGATCTTGCCCACGGGCACAGCTACGCCGAAACCAAACAGCTCGATGAGGTCGCGGGAGCCGCCGTCAAAGCTTACGATCCGAACAGATTGTACGACCGTTTCCGCGACGGCGGATTCGAAGCGTGCGGCGGTGGTCCGATCACCGCAGCGATGATCGCCACGCAAACGATGGGGGCCGATTCATCGCAAGTCATCACGATGCGCAACTCCGGCGATGTCACCGGTGAGAAATCGGGATACATCGTTGGCTATCTCTCGGCAGTCTTCTACAGTTCGACCGACACGCCGAGCGCACCGAAACACACCGGCCGCAAAAGGGAACCGGTCGAAGCCAGAACAACGGCGCGCACACCGTCGCTGTCGACCGATCACGAACTCAATGACAGCGAACGGTCGTTTCTGCTGCGCACTGCGCGGCGATCATTGGAGCATGCGGTCAAAGGGGCCAACATGTCGTGCCCCGAAGCGCCGACGGATAAACTGCGTGAGAAACGCGGTGTGTTTGTCACATTGAAAAAGCGCGGGCACTTGCGCGGCTGTATTGGCTATGTGCGTCCATACAAGCCGCTTGTCGACGCGGTCTGGGAGATGGCCGAATCGGCGGCGCTGCGCGATGATCGCTTTGTCCCGGTCGATGCCGGCGAAGTCGACAACATCACCGTCGAAATCACCGTGCTCTCACCATTGAAACGCCTGACAAGTCCCGACGATGTCCTGGTGGGTCGCCACGGTTTGTTGATTACACGCGGCTACCAGGCAGGCGTACTACTGCCGCAGGTCCCGATCGAAGCCGATTGGGATCGCGAGACATTCCTCGAACAGACCTGCCTGAAGGCGGGACTGCCGCCCGACGCGTGGCAGGACCCCGACACAATCATCGAAGTCTTCGCTGCTGAGGTGTTTCATTAATGGCGGTCAGCGTGATCGGCCGTGTGGCGCCCGAACTCGAACGGTTTCTCAATCGCCACATTCTCGGCATCGCCCCGCATCCCGACCAGTGGCCGCCGCCGCACGACTGCACGAGCCTGCCGGTCCCACCGGGGTACGATGTCTCCGATGAAACCGGCCCGGTGTGGGTGCTGGCGCATAAACACATGCACGCGTGGCATCACCGTCGCACAACACTCGGCGCCCAAGGCTATCGCTTCGCCCACCACAGTGAATTCGACTGCGGTTGGCGGCTGGCCGATGTGGCGGCACGTTTCGTGCGCGAGCGCGTGAACGACGATTTCGATTTCGTCACGCTCATGCCGCCACCATCCGTTCATCGCAGCCAGTATGAGCTCCCCTGGATCGCCCAACGGCTGGCCGAGCGCCTCGCTATTCCGTTCGTGCCCAACCTGTTCGCGGCGGTAGCACCGTACGCCGAACATCCCGACATCGCCCGGTATCTCTCAGTCCCCGGCGCCAGCCTGTTTGTATTTTCTCGCGAAACTGATACACAACTGAATGGCGCCTCTGTATTGTTGGTAGACTGGGCGCGTCACACCGGGCACACTCTACGGTCGTTGGCGCAGCAACTGAAACGAAAAGGCGCGACCGTGGTTCGGTTCACCTGGTTTGATTGATCATGCCGACAGCACACGATTTGACCATACTCTTCGCTTTGACATCGGCGGTCCGTCTCGGTCCCAAGACGATGGCGGCGCTCCTCGTCCATTTCCGCGATCCGGAGGGAATCTGGGAGGCGAACATCGATGAGATCGCGCGTGTCGGCAAACTCGACAGCGCGTCTACCGGACGGTTCGCCGAAGCGCGGATGAAGTACGACGAGATCAATTCTGAGCTTGATCGGATTATCGATGACGGCACCAACGTGGTCAGCATCCTCGATGCGCATTACCCCGAACGGCTCCGTCGTCTCGCCGATCCCCCGACCATCCTCTATCATCGCGGCGAATTGCCCGATCCGGAACAACCGGCGATCGCCGTAGTCGGTACGCATAAGGCCGACCACGAAGGCATTGCCGATGCGGTCGCGTGGGGCAAAGGTCTGGTTGAACGTGGCGCAGTCGTGGTCTCCGGTTTGGCGCGCGGTATCGATGGCGGCGGGCACACCGGCGCGCTGGCCTCCGATGGAAAGACTTATGCTGTCCTGGGCAGCGGCTTCGCCAATATCTATCCCCCTGAGCACCGTCAACTCGCCGAAAAGATCACCGAAAACGGCGCCCTGCTCTCCGAATATCCGCCCAAGACGCCGCTTACGAAGCAGCGTCTCGTGCTGCGTAATCGGATTATTGTCGGTCTGGCCGACGCGGTTGTGGTTGTCCGTGTCCACGAGGATACACGCGGCTCGATGGAAGCGATCCGTCGTGCCCGCAATATCGCCATCCCGATCTTCCTCGTCGCCACCGACACCAGTTCGGTCGCCCAGCGCGCCGTCGCCGAAGGCGCCGTCCCCATCGCCCAGGAACCGGATTTCGACCTGGTGTTGAATTACCTGTAACGAAACTAGGATTGACGCCTCGTAGGGGTGCACACTTCGGCTCCGCCCAGTGCAGGCGGCTGTGCGCCCACCCCCGCAACCACGGTCTCCATTCAGACTCGCATGCACCAGTGCAGGTAACGAGGTGCTATTGACACCCCCGCCCCCTACCCCCCTTGTATACCCACCGCCGCTTCACTACCTTGACAATCACAAGGAGGGTTTACAGCATGGGAAAAGTGTACAAGACAATCACCCTGGTCGGCACCTCGACCAAAGGCTACGAAGATGCCATCAACAGTGCGATTGAAGAAGCCGCTAAAACGTTGAAGGGCATGGCGTGGTTTGAAGTGAAAGAGATGCGCGGTGGCATCAAAGACAACAAAGTCGCCGAGTATCAGGCCATCATCACAGTGGGATTCCTACTGATCAGCGAGTGAGACGCACACTCCGGATCGCTCTAATCGGGTGGACCGCGGTGGCCCTGTGGTCGTGCTCCGACAACGGCTCCACCAGTCCCGGAGCCCACGCGCGCAACTACCACATGGGCTTCGCGCTCTACCCGACTGTGTTCCAGTCGGCGCTGCCGCAGCAGTATGTCATGAATTTCCGCACGCGTGCCGATCTGGTGACGGTGCATTGGGATGGTAACGTGCCGTGGCCGCTCTTGGCCCGCTGCCCCGATCTCAACGAATGCGATCCGGGAGGCGACAGCCTGCTGATCGCAATGCAGGACAATCTCAACCAGACCGTCGAGGGACTGCGCAAGCAGACCGGCATTTTCAAACGCGATCCCCAACGGCTGGTCTATCTGGCCCTGAGTCCGCTGAATATCGACCGCGATGGTATTGTCAGCACCTACGCCGGCCTGCGTGCCACTCCGCCGGGCGCGACCTTCGCATCATCCACTGTCACCGAACACTACGTGCGTTTCGTTTCGTATCTGGTCGCGCAGTTCGAACCCGATTACTTCTCACAGGTAATCGAAATCAACATGTACGCTGTCAACCAGCCCGGCGATTTCCTCAACCTGCTTGGCCTGGTCGAGGATGTGTACGAAGCGATCAAGACCGAGCATCCGATGCTGCCGATGGCGCCGACGATCCAGTGGGAGTTCTACAAGGTCGGATGGGATACGCAAGCGCGTCACCCTCTGCTCGACAGTCTGTCAACACACTGGTCGCGATTCGCCGACTTCTATGCGCTGTCGACATACCCCAACATCCAGCTCGACCAATCGTCGGTGGATTCGACCTGGTATCGCTTCGATCAGTACGGACTCGGAGATATCGCCCAGTCGCAGTTGATGATCTCCGAATGCGGCGTTCAGCCGCTGATGCAACGTGACATGTTGCAGACACTCTCGCGCCTGCTGCAGCGGTACAACGGGATTGCACTGAACTACTTCTTCCTCGAAGACATGGATCATCTCGACTTTCCGCCATCATTCAAGGATGTGGGATTGTATCACGATAAACAGTCGCCGACACTGACACCGCACCCCGGTCTGGCCACGTGGGACAGCCTGTATGCGTTGTAGGCCATCGGGCGGGTGCGAACAGAACCACGGGAGTTGACTGATATGAGCCTCGCGCACATCATCCTGACCATCGCCATACTCGTCGGACTGTATCTGTTTATTCAACCGATCTGGGTGCGTTTGCAACGTATTCACCGGACGTCGAAGGGATTTACGGTCGATGATCTCCCGCGCCGCG
Source organism: Candidatus Zixiibacteriota bacterium (assembly GCA_014729565.1). Classification (GTDB taxonomy): domain Bacteria; phylum Zixibacteria; class MSB-5A5; order WJJR01; family WJJR01; genus WJJR01. The sequence goes on from WJJR01000382.1 coordinate 6,409, forward strand.
TCGGACGGTTCCTCTCCGAGGTCATCTTCCAAAGTAAGATTATCAAGCAGCGGCCGTTCGCCGGCCTGATGCACGCGTTCGTCTTCTGGGGTTTCATCACGTTCATCCCGGTCACCATCGATCACTTCGTCCGCGGCTACGGTGGAACGTTTCTTGGACATGGTACCATTCACGCGATCATTACAACGATCGTTGCTGTCTTTGCTGTGCTGGTGATTATCGGTATCACCGGCTTGGCGCTGCGTCGTTACATCTCAAAACCGGCGGCTCTGGGAGAAGTCAAAGCCGAGTCGGGTGTGGTTGCGCTGTTTATTGAACTCTTGATGATCACCTACTTGCTCGATTTGTATGTTTTCACAGATCTATCGACAACCGCTGGGCAAGTAAACTGGTGGGTCCACGCGCTCACCATTTTGGCATTCCTGGCATTGATTCCGCGCTCGAAGCATCTGCACCTGGTGCTGTCACCGATCACGACCTTCCTGAAAGATTTCGAACTGGCGAGAATTCGTCCGCTCGATTTCGAGAAAGAAGAATTCGGTGCGTTCAAGCTGTCCGATTTGGCTGCACATTCGGCGCTGGGCGCGTTCACCTGTGTCGAATGCGGCCGTTGTTATGATCACTGCCCCGCTCGCGCCACCGGCAAGCTGCTCGATCCGAAACAACTGATGCTCGATCTGCGTGACGGCTTCCTCAAAGATCCGGACCAGAATATCGTTGGCGATACGATTGCCGAAGAAATCCTCTGGCAGTGCACCTCGTGCGGCGCGTGTACGTATCAATGTCCGGTCGGCATTGACCAGGTCGTGCCGATCATGGAAGCACGCCGCGGGCAAACGGCCGAGGGCGCTGTCCCGCACACGTTCAACACCTTCTTCACCAATCTCGAACGTCTGCAAAACCCGTGGGCCTACCCCACACCACAGGCGCACGAGTTCATTGAGGACAACGAATACCCCAAATTCGACGGTCACGACTACTTGTACTGGATGGGCTGCCTCGCGCGGTTCGACATCCAGTACCGCAAATCCTCACTCGCGTTCAAGAAGATTCTCGACCAGGGCGGTGTCTCGTACGGTGTCCTTCCCGATGAACAATGCACCGGCGATGCGGCCCGTCGCGCCGGCAACGAGTATCTGTTCACCGAACTGGCAACGGCCAATGTCGAACTGCTGAATTCGGCGGGCGTGAAAAAGATTGTCGCCACCTGCCCGCACTGTGTGCGCACACTGTCGGAATACAAAGACTTCGGGCTGAATCAGGATGTTGAAATCATTCACCACTCGCGCCTGATCACCGAACTGGTCGCAGCCGGCAAGATCAACATCGACACCGACGGTGACGGTAATGGCAACGTCCCGGTCTATCACGATCCGTGTTATCTCTCGCGCTACGGCCAGGACGGTGACATCGAGAACCCGCGCAAGGTCGTTGCAAGCGCCCGCGGTGGTACTGCGCCCAAAGAACCCGAACGCACCGGCGACAAGTCGTTCTGCTGCGGCGCCGGCGGCGCGATGATTTTCGCCGAAGAAACGGAGGGCACGCGCATCAACCGCGATCGCACCGAGGAGCTGCTCAACACCGGCGCCGATGACGTCGCGGTCGCCTGTCCCTTCTGCCAGATCATGATCCGCGACGCCACCGCCGACCTCGACCGCAGTGATGACGTCAAAGTGCGGGATATTGCCGAATATGTGGCCGAGCGGATGGGGTAGCAGCAAACGTAAGTGATTGCGTGACAAGCCATTATATAGCTATGGGTGGCTGTTTGTAGGTGAATGGACTCTTGGATCAAGAGTGGCAAAGTCGGGGTATAATTAGACCGAAAGACGTGTGTATGGGAGGACTCCATTCCGATTCGGTATCAGGGGGCTTTATCTCGCTCCTGAAATGCCGTAGGTTTTCCTTGTTGGCGGTTTTCGTCCAAACACAGATTCGGTGAAGAGGCTTCATGGAATACTCTCTAACGC
>WJJR01000383.1 GCA_014729565.1 Candidatus Zixiibacteriota bacterium
GAGCATGTCGATAAACGTACGTCGATCCAGCTTCTCGTCCAATGCGTCGGGACCGAGGTCCTGGCTGTCAATGAATGCATCCAGATCATCGATAATGCGGATCTGACCCAGAATCCGTTTGCTGGTGATGGCCATGCGTTCCGGCGAACGGAATTCAATGATGGCGCTCGTGTAGTCGGGGTCATCGCCGTTGCGCACAATCTCCAGCGACCCGGTCATACCGAAATGCAGACCCAACCACCCGTCACCGCTGATGTGTGCGAAGAGGAACTTCCCGCGCCGAACGCTCTTCGTCAGTCGCCGGCTGTTCAGGCGTCGCGCAAGCAATTGCGGACTCGTATCGCGGAGCAAACGTTTGTCGTGGACCTGTGTGCCACTGATGCGCTTCCGCAGTACCTTGTCCAATGCCTCGCGGCGGAATGTCTCAACATCCGGTAGTTCCGGCACAATGACCTCCTGTCGCTGCGGCTACCAGCCCGGCGCAATCACAAAACCGAATTGAGTATCCTGTTCCGGACGCTGAAACGGAAACGCAAGGTAGAACTGCGTAACAACATACCCGAGAATGTTCAATCGCGCTGCCGCACCGGCACTGAACACGGGAATGCGCTCGGTTGAGCGCGTGGCAAACGTCAGCGTGGGTTCGTTACCGGCACTCCATGCCACACCGCCGTCGAAGAACAGAGCCAATTCGGTCGGCAACACCGTCGTGCTCAACACGCCGAATTCCTCAGTGCCGAACAACGGCATCCGCAGTTCGGCATTGAACACCGCGATGCGATTGCCAACCAGACGGTCGAATTGCGGACACGTACCTGAGTCGTGATCGCCGACGCATTCCGACGGTGATATCGAACCGGACGCGTAACCGCGCACCAACGTCTCATAACCGAGGAAATCGTCGGACAGCCGTTCACTATCCGAATCGCCCAAGTACCGTCCGTGGTGCAGACCACGCAGTGCAAAGGTAAACGGATTCAAGAAGAAGTACTGGCGGTAGTCGAGTAAGACGGTCGCGTAATCGAGTGTCCCAAGCGTTGGTTCGATTTCAAAGCGGAATCGTCGCCCTGCCGCCGGTGACGTGAACCCGAATTGCGAGTAGTCGCCGACATATGCCAGTGACGTGTGAAATAGATTCAGACCCGACGGTGCATCCCGGTCCACCGTCCGGCTGTCGATCACAACACCGTTCACCGACGTCACCCGGTCGGCTTCGATATCGTAACTCACCCGTGTGTATCCGGCGGTCGCTTCGAGACGGCGGTTGGTCGACAGCGGATACGAGCCCAGCAGCGATACGCGATCATTGAAGATGCGTTCGCGTATCAGGACATCCTCCCGTGCCAGCACCCGTTCCCCGTCGATGGCCACCGTGTCCTGGCCGACGGCGTAGCCGATCGTCTGATACGGTATGTGTCCGCCCAGCGCTCCCCAGTTCAACTGATTCCGTCGGTTCATGTAATACACTTCACCACCGGCGTCTTTGATTCCCCCATTGAGTTGGGCGGTCACCCCGAGCAGACGGTTCCCGAGCATATCACTGAACACAAACGACGCACCGCCTCCCAATCCGGTGCCAAATCGATCCACCGATACGCCGATGCTCGTCCGCCCGGCATACGCCAAACTCAGCGATGGATCATAGTCAGTGGTGGTGAAATCGTGATCGCTAATCAGCCCGTTCGATGGTTCCGCCAGGTACGTGGTGACGATCGTTGGCTCATCCCCGGTCGGGGGTAGTTCGGGCGGAGTGGCGCGCGGCCCCGCCAGCGGTGTTGGGGGCGCCGTCCCGGGACCCGTCATCAGATGAATGCGATAGCCACGTTTATCAAACAGCGAGAATGCAATGTCATCGGTGTTCCGCGCGATTGTCAATGCCGGCGAGAGCCCCGTCAATCCGCTCACACCGGTCGCGACGTTGGTGAGACGCACGGTTTCCTTCGTGTCCAACGAATAGCGATAAATGTTACTGATCCCGTCGGGATCCGACACGAAGTAGAGATATTGTCCGTCGGACGAAAACTGCGGATTGACATGCCGGGCGCTGTCATGAATGTCCAAAACCGACAGGTCACCCGTGCCGACGTCGATCAGCCCAATCTGCATCGGACCGAACGTGTATGTTGTCAAGTCGGTGCCGGGGGCGTTGTCGGTAATGCATGCGACCGTCTGACCGTCCGGCGACCAGGCCGGCTGCAACTCCGCATAACGGTCGTCGGTGAGTTGCTCCATGGTTCCATCGGCCAGGTTGTACAGGTACAGGTTGCTGTACCCTTGCCTCGCGCCGGCCAGCGCCAGACGATCGCCGTCAGGCGACCACGACACACCGGTAATCGCGTCAATGTCCGGAATGTCGATCCGCTGTGCAACATCGCCTGATGGGATGTCAAGAATTGCGATCTCATTGTCGCCGTCCTCAAACACGACGTAGGCCAGTTGACGTCCATCGGGAGACCACGACCCACTGGCATTAAAAAACCGCAACGCGTCGAAATGCTCGTCGGTATTCGAACTGATGAGCTTGTCGATAATTTCGCCGCCTTGCGCATCGGCAAGATACAAGTCCAATGTGAACACATCACGACGCGAGAGAAGCGTCAGATACCGTCCATCCGGGCTCATCGACGGCGACAAGTTCATACCCAACTCATCGGCAAACAGCGTTGTCCCGACGGCCGCGGCACTGTCGAGTCCCTCCAGTTGTGACGCGTACGTATCGCGCACCGACGCGTGCCAGGCCATACTGAGCGAATCAGTACTGGTCTTCAGGATTGTCCGCACCGCTCCGCCGACTCCATTACGCAGGGCGGATTGATAGAGGGCTCCAACGGCGCGGTCACCGTATTCGCCACCGATGTACGCCCAAAAAGCGTGGCCGAATCGGTACGGAAAGTACGAAGGATCACTCGTCATGTCCGACAAGGTCGGCATATCGTCGTGCAACACCGCATCGCGCAACCACATCGCCGTTTCCGTATCGCGATCGCCCAACGAGAGATACTCCGCAATTCCCTCGGTGAACCACAACGGCAACCGCCGTGCGCCCTGCTGTTTCATCAGCCGGAACTGAAAGGCGTGCACCAATTCATGGCCCAATACATGGTTGAATTCCCCCAGGACACCGGTCATCGGAACAACGACACGGTTCTTCGTGCCCTCGGTGACACCGCCTGTTCCCTGGCTGATCAAACCGCTGATGACGTTCGATTGCTGAAAGTCGGCGTGGCTGGCGTAGAGGATAATCGGCTGACGCTTGTTCAACTCATAATTCATCACAGTGGCCAGGCGCGTTCGCCACCGCTCACCCATTTGTCCCGCCGCCGATGCCACGTCGGCAATCGCCGGATAGTGATAGATATCGAGATTCTCGGTTTTCAGTATTTGAAAATCGAATTCCTCGTACTGGACCTTGTTGCGTCCGAAGTACTGAGCCCGACTCTGAGCCGTCATCAATGTGAACAAGAGTGCTGCGACCAGCAGGGTCACAACACTCTTTGCCACTGAACACTGATGACTCATTCGACTCTTGGAATGCATCAACAGTCACTCCCTTTGTTTCTAACCAAGCTGGGAAGCTACTTCTTAACCGGTTCGGACACGCCCTCCAGGACATCGCCGGCTACGCTCTTGTCGCCCAGAACGACGATGTCACCGATAGAACACATGCCAACCAACCGCTTGTCGCGGTTGACGACCACCAGTCGCCGGACTTTCTCCGACTTCATCTGATCGGCCGCGTCCTTCAACTCCTGATCATCGAAGCAGTAATGTACACCTTCCGA
>WJJR01000384.1 GCA_014729565.1 Candidatus Zixiibacteriota bacterium
CCGTTGGCGCCACTGCCGAGAGCCGACCAACTCGATCCGTCCCAACGCGCGATGTGGTCGCCGGGACTGCCGTCGAATGTGTCAAAGCTTCCACCGGCAATGAGATCGCCGTTGTAGATCGCTAAGGCACTGACAGCTCCAGGAGAGTTTGCGCCGATGGCGTGCCATTGGGTGCCGTCCCATCCGGCGACACCGGTAGCAGCAATCGATCCGATTCCCTGAAACGAGCCGCCGACCACCAGCATGCCATTGTAAACGACGGCATCGGCAATTACCTGGTTCGCGCCCGGCAGCGGAAACTCATCCGACCAACAATCATCAATGGATGGAGCCGCGCCCCGACTTGAGTAGAACACCGGCTCTCCGGTGTTGGGGTCGATGCGAAAATCGTAGTCGGAGACATTGACCTGTCCGGTGATCTCGCCTTGAGTGAGACGACGGGCATCGATACGTCCATCCTCATCCAATATCTCTTCTATCGAGCTGGCGCCCATTACAAGAGCCGGATAGAGTAAGAGCAATGCGAGAGCCGACAAGAAAGCGATGCGCTTCATGGGACGGTCCTTTCAGGCTGGAATACCAAAGACATCGGTCGCCATCGGCGACCGAAGCGGACAGTTTTGGTCCGGATATGTTAATTATAAGTTAATGAGGTATTGCGGAAAGTCAAGATCGGGAGAAGCGAATCGGAGCGTGCGACCCTCAAGCAGGCCAACAGCCAACACCCTTATGCGACTACACAACAACTAGTTACGAGAATCTACTAATCACATGGATTGGACGGTCGTCTCCCTGCAAAGAACAGGTGTCTGATAAGCTGATTCAAATCTACAGCGTCGGAGAAGCCGTCGGCGTTGAAGTCGGTCCGGCTGCACGGACAGCCGGGATCGATCACCTGTTCCCCGCGTGAGAACAACACGCTGATCATCTGGTTGAGATCAGACACGTCGAGTAATCCGTTGGCATCAATATCTGCGAGGTACGGGCACTGGCAGACACTCCTGACAGTCTGATAGTCAACCGATGCAGCGGAATCGACCCGGAACAGCGCCGTCAACGTGGAAACCGTCTCCGTTGGCCAACACGAGAGGATGTACTCGATTCCGGGTTCGAATGGATCGTACGCCCTTGTGGAAATTGGTGACTCAGGCACTGTGAACTCGAACACATCGGCTTTCGTGTTGAAGTTCGAAGGCGCGATCGTCATTGACGTTCCGGATTCCAGCGCCACATCACCGCGACGAGTCATCGTGCACCAATACATGATCGGCATCGGATCATCGACGGCATTGGCCATGTACTCTGGTTTTGGGACATCGTGATAATCATCAAGATAGATCCATAACCACTCGCGCGCCCCCCCCGCGTCTGTGTTGCTGGCTTCGTCATGTGCCGGCGGCCAGTAACGACCATTCACCAGGCCACCGGAGACATTGTTCTCCAGGAATCCGACAGTCAAACGTCGCGGCGGTTGGACAGTCATATCCCATGCCGACAAGGGAACGTTCTTTGCAAACTCCTGGAATCCGTAAGAACCTGCCAATGGATCAAGAATGAAAGGCGCGAACTCTGGGCGCGCCGGTGGGCCGGTTGCACGCAAGTAACGATAGCCGTATGAGACATTGGGATCATTCGGATCGAATTGCCCATCCGCATCAGTTTCCGCGAATCGCACTTCGACAGTGGTCAGATCCGACGGTAAGACGGGATAGTGACTGCCGAAACCGCGCAGGTCACCCGGCCCCCCCCAACCGATGGCACCACGGAAGCCTTCCCAATGGAATCCATCAGCGTTGGCCCATGAAAAACGACGTTCGCCCATGAACTGTACCGTGTCCACTCCGGGCGTGGGTCCCAGTAGCTTGATGGTTAATCCGTCAATATCGGGGTAATCTCCTTCGCCGGACTGGTTCGTCAATCCCGATCTCAGAACCGTATCCAAGGTGATGTTCTCCACAGCCCACGAATAGTAGTGGTCCGGTCCCCCCTCCTGGATTGTGATGCGGTAGTCGTGACCGGTCTGTGCTCCCGGATCGGTAACGAGCGCAAGCGCGCTTCCGTCAGATGTGCCGGACGTGTGGTCGGCGAATATCGTGTCGATGTCGCCTGACGCGGTCGGCGCCCCCTGCCCCACCATGACTGCAATGACAGAATACTGTGTGTCCCCCGGAATCATTTCGAAGGGGCCGGTACTGACCATGAGACGCTTGTCGCGCGGGGTCTCATCGATCCATCCGGTCTCCGCCACCGGATCGCCAGAATACACGAACCGGGTTGGCAGGCCGGTCGTCGGATTGGTGATAATATCTCCTTCCCTCGACAGGCCATGCATGTAATTGTAAGCTTGCGCTGCTGATCCCGGATCGGTGCCGTTGACGTATGATGAAAACGCGGTCATTGACAGATTCATGTGGTCGACGAGAGCGGTGTTAGTTTGAGCAATCTGTGCGGTCTTCCCCAGCGCGGGAACGACCGGCCCCTGGATGAGCTTCAACCCGGCCGCTGGTGGCACTATCCCATAAATCTCATCAGGCGCCTCACTGTACGCGAATCCTAAGGCACGCTGCGTATCGCACCCAACGAGATCATTGCCAGCCTCGCCGATGTCGGGATCGACCCAGAACGACAGGTAGGTGTCGTGGAGGTCGTTGTTGCCCTTGTTGATCACCGTGTACTCGAGATACAATGTCCGACGCGACGGGCAGCTTGACTCATCGCCGTAGACGTAGACGTGGACTTCCACGCCGAGCGGATCGGTGTCGCCGGCATCGTTATTGTGGGCGGACGGATCGGCATCATTGAACACCGTCCATAACGCCTGACTCCCCTTGAGC
>WJJR01000385.1 GCA_014729565.1 Candidatus Zixiibacteriota bacterium
ACCAGTTTCGCAGGTAGCGTCCGACAACAAACCCATCGCCGCCGTTATTGCCCCGTCCACAGACAATCCCGATCGGCCGTCCCGAAACGTCGCCGTCGCACAGCTCATCGCGGATGATTTCGGCCACGCCCCGGCCGGCGTTTTCCATCAGCGTCAGGCTGGGAATGTCCATGCCCTCAATCGCACGGCTGTCGATGGAGCGCATCTGCTCAGCCGTGGTGATCCGGGGAAGATCGGAGGGATTCATGACCGCGGTCATTTCTTCTTGTGATCGAGTGCGGCCGCCATCTGGCCCACATACCATTCGGCGCGCCTGGCTGCCGCTTCGGTGAAATCGCCTTTATTGGACTGATAGAGAATATCGCGCGAGACGTTGATCACCGCCGGGACTTCACCGTCCTGGGTACCGATCCGTACCGATGATTCGAGATCCCCACCCTGAGTACCGACGCCCGGAATCAGGATCGGCCATTCCGGCGCCAGCCGTCGCACATTGGCCAGCAATTCCGCGTGCCGCGCGCCGACGACGAGCCCGCACGGCTTGTTGAAGCGTCTCAGTAACATGATGATACGCTCATAGATACGGTGCTCCCCGCCGGTCACGGTTTGGATGTCGGCGGAGCCGGGATTGGAGGTGAGACACAGCACCAGGGGGGTCTTTTCGGGGTCGTCGAAGTAGGGTTCGAGCGAATCACGACCCAAAAACGGATTCACCGTCGCGGCGTCGCCGCCGAGGTGGTTGAACACATACTTCGCGTACATCCGCGCGGTATTGCCGATATCGCCGCGTTTGCCGTCGATGATGATCGGAATCTCTTCGGGCATATCGGCCAGCAGCCGTTCCAGTTGGGCCAACCCGCTCGATCCATGCGATTCGAAGAACGCCAGATTCGGCTTGTAGGCGGCCGCGTAGTCCCGCGTCGCCTCGACAATGCGTCTGCAGAAATTGAACAGCGGCTTCGGGCCCGACGCGATCGAGTGCGGCATTTTCTCCACATCGGGATCGAGCCCAATGCACAAAATCCCCTTCGTCTTTTTGGTTCGCCCCGCCAGCTTCTCCAGCAGTGCCGTCATCTCGACCCCTCTGTGTTAGAACAGGTTCTCCGTCATAAGTCGGCGTTTATCCCACGGGCCTTAGGCCCGCATACGCGCCGCCAAGGTAGAAACGACCGGTCACCTCAGCAAGAGGGAGACGAGAGATATTCGGAGAATTGGTCAGAATCCCTTCGGCAATGACTGAACCGGTATCGGCATTGCCAGTCAACCAAATCGAACAGGCTTCGCCATCACGACTTGGCTTCCGTCAGCCGGCAGACAACTTCGTAGCACGGGACACCGATGGAGACGTTGGCGGGTGAACGTTCTGCACGATGCACAAACTCACTGGTCCCCATATAGCCTCAACCACTCTTGCAACTATTCGCAAGCGGCTGGCCTTGTAATACTCTGCGGTTTCCAACCGGGCATCCGCAACCGGTACAGCTTCACCTGACACCTGATCGCCGATTTGGAATTGCTGCTTTGCATGAGCGGCTTTGCCGACGGCAATGGTGAACTCCCATCGGTCGCTCTCAATCGTTCCTCGGAGTCGCAACACATACCTGAGGTAGCTGTGATGACGCTCATCGAAACGGCGCATCAGCCTGATACGGGGCTGGATCGCTATCAGGATGCCCTTCCAGGGGAGCTTCACAGACATGGAGGTATGCTAACGCGGACCCTAATCGAAGGTCAAAACGAGAGATCCTCTGGCCCCACTGTCAGGGAGAAAGGCCATCTATACGGTGATTGTTGTGAAACTTAAAGGTATCAATACGGTATACTAAGCTATCAACGTGTGAATTAGACCACCCTACACCTTAAGGAGATCTGAAATGGAAAGACAACACGAGCGTGCCGAACTGCAAGATCGGGTCCATTCACTGCTGGCCCTTGGTGCACTGCCCTTTTCGGCCATCTTGGTGCTGGATGCCTTTTCAGCGGGGACCGGCAATGCCGGAGTAGTCAACGCATTGTCCTGGGTGGCGAAGGGTCTTCTGGGGCTCGTTGTTGTTGTGCTGACGATATACATCGTACGGAAATGGCGTGCAGGGGGAGCGCGTGCACCGGAGACCGAGAGCTTCTCAACCACCATACTGTTCAAGGCTGCGACGCTCTCCTGGGGTGCCACCTTCATGCTTCTCGTTCAGTTCTACGACCGATTGTTCCGCGGCAACGGTATCCTGGGCATTGCTGGACTGCCGTTAGAGCATTCAGGAGAAATCGTTGCGGCGTTCATGCTGCTGGTGTTCAGTATCAGCTACTTCGGGATGAACTTGTCCCTACAATGGGCAAGTGGCGAGAAGGTTGCGGATGAATAGCCTTCTTGACAATCGAATCAGAGTCTTCCGCGCCGAGCATCGCATGAGCCAGAGCGACTTGGCGCGGGCGATTGGAGTGTCGCGCAAGACAATCAGCACCATTGAGGTTGGCCGTTTTGTGCCCTCCTCAGTGATTGCCTTGAAGATCGCGCGCTACTTCAATGTGCCGGTTGAGGACGTCTTCAGCCTCACCGATCAAGAGAAAGAATAGTCACTGATAGTGACTCCTGCCACCCGGCTGGTACACCAGGGCGGAGAAACCTACCTGTACGAAGTATTCATCTCTCTGGGGAAAGGGCCACGTTTGGGCAATGATGGTGGGGACGACACCCTCTTCGGAATGCAGACTTTTCAAGGCAAGACACAATAACAGTTCACTGAATAATATCACGAGCGGACTTAAGAAACGGACGGCCGGGTACACCATCCGCCGCAACCAGTTCTCCCACGGTAGAAGCGCGAGACAGCCAGCGTTCGGCGCTGCGTGGGAATGAATACTAAGCCTCCAGCCGCCCCACCAAATTTGACACGGACTCGACTTCCATTTGAGCCAGGTAGTCGCTGAGTTGTTGGGCGATGTCGATTGGTGCTTTGGGGCTGCGGAAGATTGCGGTGCCGACTTGGACGGCTGAGGCGCCGACGATGAGGAATTCGGCAGCGTCGAGGCCATTGGCAATTCCGCCGATGCCGATGACCGGGATTTCGACGGCCCGTACGATCTTGTAGACTGCCGCGAGTGCTACCGGTTTGATCGCCGGACCGGAAAGGCCACCGGTTACGTTGGAGAGACGCGGACTCAGTTTCCAGTGATGTACTGCCATGCCGACAAGGGTGTTGATCGCCGAAATCGCATCGGCCCCGGCTTGTTCTGCGGCCACCGCCAGTGCGGCGATGTTGTTGGTGTTGGGTGTCAGCTTAACAACCAATGGTGTCTTCGTGACAGTCCGCACACCGGCCACACACTCACCGATCCAGGATGGATCCGATCCCTGATCGATTCCTTTCTCGACATTCGGACAGGAGAGATTCAATTCGAGGAGATCGACACCGTCCTGACCATCGAGACGTTTGGCCAACTCGACATAATCATCAATGGAATTGCCGACAATGTTGACCACGGCGCGCGTCTTCATGCGTTGCAATCGCGGCAGTTCTTCGGCAATGAATGCGTCGATTCCTTTGTTTTGCAGACCAATGCAGTTGAGCATTCCCGATGCGGTTTCGCAGGTGCGCGGATACGGATGACCCGGACGTGGTTCTAATGACACGGACTTCGTCACCAATGCACCAAGCTTGCTCGGATCGGTGTGTCGCTCGATCTCTTCGCCGGTTCCTGCTGTTCCCGATGCGGTCCAAATCGGTGTCGCAAACTCGACACCGGCAATGGTCACATGCAAATCAGGTGCTTTGGTCTTCTTAGGGCCCATGACTGATCAGAAGATGATATCCGCGGCGTTGAACACGGGACCGTCGCGGCACACGCGGGAGAAGGTTTCGTAAGCACTCCCATCACGCCGCCGCACCACACACCCCATGCATACACCGAATCCACACGGCATCGACCGTTCCAGCGACACATAGCACGGAATCGAAAACGACTCACACTCTTCCGCCAGCGCCGCCATCATCGGTTCCGGTCCGCATCCGTAGACGACGCTCCGCTCCGGATCGAGTAATTCCTTTTCAACATCTTCGCGTAACCGCATCACGATCGTACCGTGATAGCCGCGTGAACCGTCATCAGTGGCCCACTGAACGCGGATGCCGAATTTGCCCAACTTGTACGGTTTGGTTGTGAGGTCCTTCGTGCGCGCACCGAGCATGATCAGCGGCAGGCGCTTGCGATCGATTTCATTACCCCGTGCCCTTTTGACCATCGCTCCGGCCAGTTCATACGCCCACAGCCGTAGCGGCGCCATTCCCAGGCCGCCACCGACGAGAATGGCTCGGCGTCCTTTCGGTGGCGCTGGAAAGCGGTTACCGAGTGGGCCAAGTGTGTCCACTTCGGCGCCCTTCTCTAACCGCGAGAGTGAACGTGTCCCTTCACCGAGCACCTGATGCAGCACGTCGAATGTGCCCTTGTCCGGATCAGTCGCATAGACCGACAAGGCACGCCGAAACAGGTTATGCCCATCCGGCAACACATGCACGAATTGTCCCGCGTGGGCAGAGCGTGCCACGGTTGGCTGGTGGAATCGCTGCTGGTAGATGGCCGGACCAACGGCCTTTGTCGAGACCAGCCGGGACGTATGCGTGATATTCACAGTGATTTAGTTTTGTCTCTTTGTTGGATCGGTCGGGTCAATGCCAAATTGGTCAAACTCGTCTCGCTCTTGGGCCGGTGGTTGAATGCGCAAATCATACCGGTAATACATGTTGAGGGAATCTACGGGAATTGAGTCGGCATTGAAAACAGTGTTTTCGATGGCCAGCCGCGCCGCCTCATTAATCGCCTGCGAATCGGTCTCCGAGAGAGCCTCGTAATCCTCGATCTCGCCATTGAAATTGATCAGGATCTTGTAGACAACCCGCATCTCCTGGGTAAAGGTCCCGATCTCCGATTCCGGGAAAAGGAAGTCCCCGGTTGTTTTGATGCGCTGTGGCAGTGTCTGCGGTGTCGGCGCCATCGGCAGCGACGATCCGACCGTGACGGAATCCGGGTCCATCCCGGTGGTGTCGGCTCCGGCCAGCGTCAGGCTGTCGAGACTCCGTGCGTATCGCTTCTTGCGTTTCGGGCGCTCGACCGTGTATGTGAGCTTTTCTGAGGCTGCCTCACCAAAGGGTGTCCCGGTGAGTTCCTCCTGGATGCCCTGATAGGCATAGTAGATTGTCGAGTCTTCCGCCGGGAAGTATTGTTCGCGCAAGGCAACGATCGCCCATTCAGCGTACGGTACCAGTCGTGATTCGGGGAATCGAATGGTGAAATTCTCGAGTTGCCGAATCGCTTCGCGCGGATTGTTGTCGATCAAATAGGCGTCTTCGGCTTCCTCGTAGACTTTGGCCGGATGCGCCGTATCGGCGGCGGTCCCTTCCAGCCCGAGGCGCGCGATGGACACTCCGGCGTAATCGGTGTACGGGTACTCATCCAGAATTCGTCTAAGATACGTTTCGGCGGCCGCCGTATCGCCAAGATCATCGCGCAGCACATCGGCCGCGCCCAACAATGCTTTGGCGGCATAGTGGGATCTCGGGTACGACTCGACCATCTTTTTGTACTCGACCAGGGCCGAATCCGGATTATTGAGTGAGAACCGATACAACTCCGCCAATTGAAGTTGAGTTCTGGCGGGTGCACCGATCTGTTCGAGTTGGGCCAGCTTTTCGTCGCGCTCCGCTTCGAGTTCCTGACGACGGCGGGCGGCGGCGGTATCGTCGACGGTTGCGATGACGGGTGGTGGCGCAAGAATCGAATCAGGAGGCGTCTGCGGGCCGAAGAGGCCGTTGGTTCCGAAGTCATACAGGTACCCCGGCGACGGTGGGCCGAACGCATCCCTCGCGCCGAACAGCGCTTCCCAACTGTGCTGAGGGAGAAGAACGCGGCGTTTCAAGTTGTATCGCACTTCCGCCGAATCGACCGGCGGACCAAAAAACGGAGCCAGATGAGTGGGCGGACCCTGGGGCGTTTCAGATACCCGGACCGTATCCGGCATCAGCAGCGCCATCAACTCCCGTTCTTCCTCGGTTGGCGGTTCGGGCCCCTGAACCAGGTGCTGCTTATCCTCGGGAACGACATTCCGAGGTTGGTATGGCGGGCGGGCTTCCGGGATCGAGTACGGCAGTACCCGCTCGAAGCGCGGCACTTTGTTGGGATCATACACGAAAGCGTTTTGCCCCAGACTGTTGATCTGCGCCGGACTGCGCAGCTCACCGCGACCCAGTTCGAGCCGGAACTGTTCCAGTTGTGTGATATTCGCCGAACGGGTCAGTGCCAGATTGGCCAGATCCCCGACCGTATGCTCCGCCCGCGATTTGTCATACAGATCTTTGGCGGCGACCAGATCCTGTTCCTGGAACTGCTTGATCTCGGCCATGTGGAAGTAGGCCTCTGCAGCGTACGGTGTCCTCTCCAGCACGGCGGCGACCCGCTCGTATTGGCGCCACGCGGCTTCATAATCGCCGGTGTTTTCGAGTCCCCGGGCGAGCGACAGTCGGATCACGCCGACTGAATCCTCGAACCGTTCATCGTCAATCAGCGATTCAAAAACGGCGATACCGGAATCCGGCCGGCCGGATTCGTAGTACGCTTCGCCGATGCCGCGATAGGCGCGTAACTGCAAATCGGGATGGTCCTCTTCCTCCAGGAGCGGCTGATAGAGGGCAATCGCCTTGTCGGCCTGATCCAGTTTGCGGAACGACTGTGCCGCCAGCAGACGCGATTCTTGTGCGCGTTCGCTCTTGGGATACTCGTCGATGACGCGCATGAATTCGGTTTTGGCAGAATCATAGCTTTCGTTGTCGAAGAAGAACTGGCCGCGTTGATAGAGCGCCTCGGCGCGCCACTCATCCTTGCGCGCGGTTTCGGCCAATTCGGTGAACACACGGAATCCCGCCCGCTCATCACCCAGTTGAATCCGGCAGCGGGCGAGATACAGACGCGCCTCCTCGATGAATTTCGACTCGGGATGCGTCACCAGCAACTCGCGAAACGCAGCTTCCGATTTGGTGAAGTTCTGAATGTGGAAATACGACATCCCGATCATAAACAGGGCGTCGTCGTGATACTTGCTGTCCGGATGCTCTTCGACAACCTTGTTGGCCTTCTCAATCGCATCGAGGTAATGGGTCTTACCCGGGCCGATGGCGCTTTGCCCACGCGCCTGCTTGCGCATCTTTTCGCCCTGGCCATAGTACTGCTTGGCGTGATAGAAGGTGTTGAAATAGACACACCCCGACCCCATGAGGAGAATTGCGCCCAGAACCAGTGCCACCAATCCGCGCACCGGCTTCTGTCTTCGACTGGTTGTGGCCGTATGGCCCAACATCATATCATCCCCTGAACATCCAACCGCGTAAGGCCGGCGTTGCGAGCGGCGTTGACGGCATCGGTGAATTCATCGCGTGTCACACGACGGTTCAGCCGCGGATCATCCGAGGCCGCGTAGGCCGGATAGTACTGGCTCATCACATTGACCATCGTCGCCGGCGACACCTCGGTTGCCAGAAACTCAAAGATCGTACGGGATCGTGACAGGTCGCTTGGCAGCACCAGATGGCGGATGGCCAATCCACGTTCGGCGATGCCATGTGCGTCCAGTGCCAAGTCGCCAACCTGCCGATGCATTTCTTTGATCGCCTTACGATTCACAGTCCAATAATCTCGTACCTTCGAGAGCGCCCGCCCGTTCCGGTCTTCTCCATATCGCATATCGGCCAGGTAAATGTCGACCACACCATCGAGCAGGCGCAATAACTCCACTCGTTCATACCCGGATGTGTTCCAAACGATTGGAATGGCCAAGCCATCGCGGCGGGCGGTCAGGATCGCATCCAGCAGTTGCGGTGCGTGATGAGTCGGCGAGACGAAGTTAATGTTATGTGCCCCAGAGTCTTGCAGGTCGAGCATCAGCGACGACAGTTCTTGCGTGTTCATCACCTGTCCGCCGCTGTTCTGTGAAATCGAGTGATTCTGACAATACTGGCAACGTAGTGAGCAGCCGGTAAGGAAGATCGTGCCGGATCCCTGCGAGCCCGAGATATAGGGTTCTTCGCCATGGTGGAGATGCCAGCTCGCGACGCGCAGATCTGCGTCCGAACGGCAGGTGCCGATCTCGCCCTCCAGACGGGCCGCGCCGCATTCCCTCGGGCAGACTGCGCACGAGGCCATCATCAGCCGCGTCTGCTCGACACGTTCCGCCGCTTCGGTCGACGACGGATCGAGACGCTTGAAGATGGTGTCTCGTTCGGCCGCCACAGACTTGGGCTTACGATTGAGAATTCTGCGTGAGAAAAAGGTCATTCCTGCTCTTAGGCCGCTGTGTCGGGAACGCCAATCCGCCGTCCGAGTGCCGGCAGCGCGATCCCCGACGGGTGACGCAATACGGCGTCACACATATACGAAGCACCGGTCGGTTCCGGATTCACTTCGATCAGATACGCGCCATTCTGCCGGGCGATTTGGATTAGCGATGCGGCCGGCTGGACAAGGCTCGATGTTCCGACAGACAGGTAAACGTCGGCACGAGCGGACGCGGCCCAGGCGTTCTCCAGAGCCTCCCGCGGGAGCATCTCGCCAAACCAGACCACTGCCGGACGGTAGAAACCGCCGCAATGGCACCGGGGAATGTCGTCATTCTCACCGGGGGGCTGCACATCGGCATATTCGCCGCAATCGTGGCACCGAGTGAGCATGATATTACCATGCAGTTCAATCGGTTCCGATGATCCCGCGCGGCGGTGGAGGCCATCGACATTCTGTGTGATCAGAGTGAAGTCGCTGAAGTGTTTCTCCCAGCGCGCCAATTCGTAGTGGCCCGGATTTGGCTCTACCTCGCGTACCAGCCCACGACGGTACTCATACCATTCCCATACCACATGGGGATGAT